>NZ_RZQT01000032.1:0-33425 GCF_003998485.1 Mesorhizobium sp. M7A.F.Ca.CA.001.04.2.1 | reverse complement strand
GCCCTGGTTGGAGCGCATCGGCGTCAGCGAAGGCACGAAGCGGGCGGGGTCGAGCACGTCGCCAAGCGCCGCCAGCCGGCTGCGGCTGCGGTCCAGCCAGTCGGCCAACTGCGTCTGGTCGACGAAATATTTGAGCAACCCGCCATCCTTTTCGTAGGACGTGAACTTGGTCAGCGCCTTGGCCTCGTTGCGCTTGTCGGCCAGCGTCTGGGCGCCGAGGCGGTCTTCGGAAAACTCCTGCGCCAACAGGAAATAGGCCGGCGCGAAATCTGGATTGGCTGATATGAAGGCGTTGAGCTTGTCGAGGCGCTGGGCGTCGTCGAACTGCTGGATATGCACGAGCTTGATCGACAGCGCCTTGCCCTTGTCGGCAAGCGCGCCGAACACCTCGCGGGCGCCGGCCTTGCCATCCTGCACCCGAAGCAGCGTGGCAAAGCGCGTATAGGGGTCGATGGCGTCGACGTCGAAGCCGGCAAAAGCGAGGTAGGAGCGCCGCGCATTCAGCATGTCGCCGGACAGCTCGTAGACGCGGGCATTGTGGTAGAACTCGTCCGGCCGCTTCGGCTCGGCGATCGCCCCGCCCTGCGCGGCCAAGGCGGCAAAGCCCTTGGCGATGATGTCGATCGAGGCGGCGATCTGCACGGTCGTCGCTTGCAGCTTCTCGGTCTGGGCCTGCTGCTGCGCCTGGCCGGCGACCAGCGTCTCGGTCTCCTTCTTCACCTCGTCGGTGGTCTTCTGCACTTCCGCCGTCTGCTCAGTCTGCTGCTGCTGGACGGACACGATCTCGTCGGTCTTTTTCGCCACCGTGTCGGTCGACTGCTTGACCGCCTCCACCGTCTTTTGCGTCTGCGTGACGGTCTGCTCGATCTTCGCAACTTTCTCGGTAACGATGCCCATCGACTGCTGCAGCCCGGCAACGGCCGGCACCAGGCTGGCGATCACCCCGTGCTGGGCGTTGGTCTGCTGCTGCAGGCCGTAGACGCCGCCGGCGACGGCCGCCGCACTGGTGGCGAAGATCAAGGCCGGCAGCGCCTTGGCCGCCAGCACCAGCCGGAGCACGATGGCAATGGCGATGATGATTGCGGCCACCGCGGCGACCAGCGCGACATAGGCGGCGAACGGCGCCAGCGGATTGAGGATGTCGGATACGGCACCCCCGACAAAGGCGACGCTGCCGGCCCATTTGCCGGTGCGGCTGAGTGATGCCCTGATAAGCGAGGGCGCAGCGCCCCCGGCCCCGATGTTCGTCATGCCAAGCCCCCAAGCCCTCGATACCACGCTCCTTCCCACGGGAAACGCGGCCTTGGCAAGGAAAGACACGGGAAAACCGGCGTTTTCGGGGCGGATGCCAAGCTTGCGAGGCCTCGACAATCCTGGGGCTAACCGGCATTAACCAAATGGACGCAACAGCCGCGTTACGTTAGCGTCGTCTCATCTCAGCAACAGCCGACCCAGAACAGTCCAGCCCTTGTCCTACCTGCGCCCCCTTCCGCTCATCCAGAGAGTTTTTGCGGCACTAGCCCTGCTGGTGCTGCTGGCCGGCTGCGCCACGACGCCGCCCGACAGCGTGCTGGCCGTGCCCGCGCCGGCGCAGAGATATGCGGCAATCGTCGTTGACGCCAGGACCGGCAAGCAGCTGTTCGAGGTCAGCTCGACGGCGCAGCGCTACCCCGCCTCGCTGACCAAGATGATGACGCTGTATCTTTTGTTCGAGGCGCTGGAGTCCGGCCGCGTCAGCAAGCAGACGCAGATCCCGGTGTCGGACCATGCCGCCTCGCAGCCGCCGACCAAGATGCGCTTCCGGCGCGGCGAAAGCATCGACGTCGATTCCGCGATCCGCGCCATCGTCGTCAAATCGGCCAACGACGTGGCAGTGGCGGTCGGCGAATATCTCGGCGGCTCGGAGGATCAGTTCGCCGCCATGATGACATCCAACGCGCGCCAGCTCGGCATGACCAGCACCACCTTTCGCAACGCGTCGGGCCTGCCCGACGATGGCCAGATGACGACGGCGCGCGACATGGCGGTGCTCGGCATGGCGCTGCATCAGCGCTTTCCCCAGCAGTTCCACTATTTCTCCGAAAGCGACTTCATGTTCCGCGGCCGGCTGGTGCGCGGCCACAACGACATGCTCGGCCGCGTGCGCGGCGTCGACGGCATCAAGACCGGCTACATCAGGGCGTCGGGCTTCAACATCGTCACCTCCTACAATGCCGACGGCCGTAATTTGATCGTCGTGGTGATGGGCGCCGACTCAGCCCGCCAGCGCAACGACCACGTCGAAGCGCTGATCCAGCGCAGCCTGTCGCCGACCACGGACGGCGCCAAGACTAGGCTGATGTTCGCCGAGCAGTGAGGAGTGGTCCGCGTAGCGGACAAAAAGCCAATTGCTTGGCTTTTTGAACGACGAACGCCCTGAGCCTGCGAAGGGCGAGCTGCCGGTAGCAAAGCATCGCGCTTGGCTGCGCGGGGATGGATGTCGATAGGAATTTTTTCTTGACCCTGAGGGCAGCTATGCTCTATTTTCGGTATGGTGCTGAGTCGCGCCAATTGATCGACTGGAAACGTGACCCGCCCGCAAGGCGGGTTTTTTGTTGCCCGCCGCCCTGCAGAACCTGTGCACGTTGGCGGGACAGCGCCCCCCTCTGTCCTGCCGGATGTTCGTCGCTCGGAAAGCCAAGCAATTGGCTTTCCGCCCGCTGCGCGGACCGCTCCTCAACCCCCGCAAGGGGGGAGATTGGCAGCTTCGGCGCTCCGCTCACTCCTGTGACGGTGGAAATTGGCGAAAGCCGGGACAACAGCCAATCTCCCCCCTTGAGGGGGAGATGTCCGGCAGGACAGAGGGGGGTGATTGGCGCAAACATCGGGCAAGTTCTTCCCGCTCCGGCCAATTTCGAACGTCTCCACCCTCCCTGAGGGGCGAGCCGCAGTCAGCCACATCGCCTCTCCGATCAAAAACACTTGTCCGGCCTGCGAAATCCGTGCCCGGCGCTGGCTATGCGCCGCCACCTCTGTCTATCGTCGCCCAGCACCCTCAGGAGCCCACCATGAGCACCGTCCCCAAAACGCCCGAACAGGCGGCAGACAATCAGAACGATGACGGCGGCGAGTATTTCGAGGCGCCGATCGTCGGTGAGCTGGAGGCCGATCCGGTATCGGACGAACACTTCGACACGCCCGAAGTGCCGGACTCCGAACCGGCAGGCCCCGGCGCCCACCGTGGCAAGCCGAAGAAAAAGCCGTCGGCGATATCGGGCCGCAAATTCCGCAAGCGCGATCTGGTGCGCATCGACACGCTGCGCCCGAGCCTCGCCGACCGCATCCGCTCGGACCATCCCGACCTGCCGGCCGGCGCCCGCATCAGCCGCGCCGAGCTCGGCCGCTACCGCATGCGCTATATGGAGGAGCTGCTGCAGCAGGAGCACGGCGAATTCTCCGAGCTCGACCGCCAGGTGGTCGAATCGATCGCCAGGCAGGACACGATTTCCGAAAACTCGGAAGAAGAATTCGAGGAGCACCGCACCTTCGCCGACCGCGTCTCCGACAACATGGCGGCCTTCGGCGGCAGCTGGTGGTTCCTGATCTCGTTCGGCAGCGTGCTTCTGGTGTGGATCGGCATCAATCTGGTCGCCGGCATGAGCGCCGCTTTCGATCCCTATCCCTTCATCCTGCTCAACCTGCTGCTCTCCTGCATCGCCGCCATCCAGGCGCCGATCATCATGATGAGCCAGCGGCGGCAGGAGTCCAAGGACCGCCTGCGCTCCTTCAACGACTACCGCGTCAACCTCAAGGCCGAGCTCGAAGTGCGCCATCTGCACGAAAAACTCGACTACCTCATCTCGCGCCAATGGACGCGCCTGGCCGAAATGCAGCAGATGCAGCTGGACGCGATGCACGAACTGGCGGGCGCCAAGAAGCCGAAGCGGGCGGTGCGTGGAAGGCGGACGGTGAAGGCGGGGGCGGGAACCTCATAGGCCGCAGCCTGGACGCACCCGGCCCAAGTCGCTACGCCAATCGCCAATTGCCCGTTGAAGCCCGCGCCCGCTTCCGCTAAGAAGCCGTGACTTGCCGGTTCACCGGCTGGTTCGTTTTCCGGATTCCGGAAAGCACCCGTAGCTCAGCTGGATAGAGCGCTGCCCTCCGAAGGCAGAGGTCACAGGTTCGAATCCTGTCGGGTGCGCCAATGATTTCGGGACCGTTTCGGGGCACTGCGTTTGTCGTAGGCAGCTTTGCGGTCGAGCAGGCTCACGCGGCCCTTCAGCCCTTCAAAGGCATAATTCTTCTCAACCGCCAGCCAGGGCAACCGCCAGCGTTCGGCGGCGAGGGTGTCGCGAGCCCGCGAATGGGCCACCTGCGTCGTGAAGAAGGTGCACCCCTCATTGCTCGGCTGCCGGCCGGCCGTCGAACCACATGTAATAGGAGGCGATGAGCATTTGGCGCCCCTCGAACGCGTCCAGCAATGTTACCGACCCGACACCGACCGGAGTGGGTGCGCCCTATCTCCACTTATGAGGTACTGTGCCGTTCTCCCGCGGCTGGGGAGCGCCTAGAGCATCAGATAGATGATCCGGCCCAGAGCGCCAAAAAGCAGCGCGAAGGCTGCAATCGACTGGACGAAGAAGCCGGGATAGCGCTTCAAGGGCGCGGTGCGATACCCTACGAAATATGCAATCCGACCTATCATCCAGAGCAGCCCAAGGCCGGAAGCCCACGCGGCATTCCAGTAGATCGCGAACAGCCACATCGACGGCATAAAGATAGGAAACCATTCCACCGCGTTGGCATGTGCCCGGATGGTTCGTTCAAGGAGCGGGTCGCCGGTCATTGCGGGCGCCAGTATGCCAGTCTTCTTGTGGGTTCTCGCGACCGTCACCGCCATTCCGAATATCATCAAGCTACAAAACAGCGTCACGAGAGCTACCGGGTAAAGCCGTTCCATGTTTGCCTCCTCTCATGGTCGGGACAGTAGGCAAGCAAAGGTTATCGGCAAGGGCAAGGCGCAGGCAGATCTTTCCTGACAGCCAGCGCCAATAAGAGCCGGGTTTGTCAGTTACATAATTGCCCTTTTTGTTAATCATCCGAAAACGATGGGCAAGTTGGAATGCCATCAGCGTTCCTTCCGTGGAGGCGGTGATGGCCATCGACATACCGCCGTGACCGGCCTGCTGCCGAAAGGTGGCGGCATTTTGTTGCGCGATTGACACGCTGCCCGGCGGAAGGCAAAGAGTGACACATTATTGGCAAAGGGGAATGTCGATGAAGAAAATCTATCAGAAGCCCGTTTTCACGAAGCGTGAGCGACTGTCGTCAGTGACGGCTTCGCCCAGCTCATCCGGGATTATCGATTAACCAAGAGAGTTACAGTTTTGGAAAGCCCGCTGCCGAAAGGTGGCGGGCTTTTTGCTTTCTCCAGGAAACGACAGCCGATTCCGCAAGTCGGCTCCGTCAACCTCAATTTCAAGTTCGGCAGACGCAACTGCCTGTGGGACCGCGTGCAGGGCAAGGTTAGCGGACCAGTGCCGAAGGCCTGAAGAAAGACAAGGCGGAATGGTTCAAGCCCGGCCTTGTCGGACGGGTGCGAAGAAATGCATCGCCATGCGAAGCTGCTGGACTGCCCGGAGGAGAAGTAATGCCCGTGGTAAAAAGGCCCCCTGAAGCGCGAGAACAGGCTCTGCACTCGCGATCTAGACCATCAGGCTTAATTGCTGGATTCCTGTTGTGCCGGTAGCGTAATCGGGCTGGGGTGTCCAGCACTGGCCGGCACGGCGTGTCCAACCCCAAATTCGCAACCGTGCCGGTCTGTTGCACCAATGGGAATGAATGTCTCGGGCTTCGACCTTGACCCCCCTTCCGCGCAAGAATTGTCTGCATTGCCGCCATCAGCTCTTCGTCCCACTGGTCAGGTTTCCCTAACGGTCGAAGGTAAGCCAGCGCTGGCCCGCCGAGTCGCGTTACCCCACCACTCCCCTCACACTCTCCCGCTCCACCAGCGGGCACTCCAGCTTCGTGATCGGGTACCGCCCGCGCCCAGGCGCCGCCGGCGCTTCCAGCTGTTCGATCGCCCATTGGCCCATCGCCATGTGCGGCAGGATCGAGGTCGTCAGCGGCGGGAACAGATGCCTGGCGATTTCCTCGTCGTCGTAGCCGACCACGGAAATATCTTGCGGAATGTGCAGGCCGGCTTCCTTCAGCGCTTCGTAGCAGCCGATCGCGGTGCGGTCGTTCTGACAGAAGATGGCGGTGGGCTTGTCCCTGAGTGCCAGCAGCTTGACGGTGGCGGCATAGCCGGCGCTGGCCGACCAGTCGCCCTCGACCACCAGCTCGGGATCGAACGGAATGTCGGCCGTGGCGAGCGCGCGGCGGTAGCCCTTCAGCCGGTCCTGTGCCGCCTGCATCCACGGCTCGCCGGTGATGGTGGCGATGCGGCGGTGGCCGTGGCTGATCAAATGGCGGGTCGAGCTCTGGCCGCCGGCGATCTCGCTCGGCACCACGGCAGGGAAGGCGTAGTCCGCCGTGTAGCAGTTGAGCAGGATCACCGGGATGTCGAGGCCGTAGAGATAGTCGGGCGCCGTGATCTCGCGGGTGAAGATGGTCATGTAGATCAGCGCCGAAATGCCCCGCTTGGTCAGCGCTGAAATGGCGCGCGGCTCCATGACGGAATCGCCCAGCGTCTGCGCCACCAGAAGCACGTTGCCGGCATTCCACGAGGCCTGGCGCGCGCCCTCGATGGCGACCACGGCTTCGGGGCTGGTGGCGAGCTGGTCGACGGCAAAGCCGATCACCCCGTCCAGCCCTTCGAAGGCGGGCCCCTCGAAGGCAGGCAATGCCGGGTGAAGCGCCTCGAAAGCGGGCGCGGTGTAGCCAAGCGTCCGTGCGGCCTCGATCACCCGTTCGCGGGTCTGCTGCGACAGCTTGATCCCTGGCGAATTGTTGAGCACGAAGGACACGGTCGCCTGCGAGCAGCCAGCGGCCCTGGCGATATCGATCATGGTGACGCGGCCCTTGGCGCCCTTGGCGGGCGCCTTGCGCCGCCTCGCCGTGTCGCTGGCCCGATCCGTCGTCTCGCTCATGGCAAATCCCAGTCTGGCTGGCCGGTCAGGCCGGCAAGGTGGCGTGACGCCGTCGATTTATCGGAATAACGTCAGGCTCGTTTATAACTATTAGTATGCCGGAGGTCCATCCGCCACGCATCTCCATACAAGCGAAAGCTCAATTAACAAAAGGCCTGGGCGGCTGCCCAGCGGTGAGGGCGGCACGCCGGCGGGCACACCGCGAAACCGCTGGCATTGGCTCGGAACTAATACTGTTTACTAATACAAAAATGCGCTGTACCGTCAATCGTCGCATCCGGCCGGTCACGTCCGGGGCGACGGGAGAGTACGAAAAATGGCCCGGTGGCGAGCGGATCCTATCTCCGCAAGCCTTGTCTCGGATATGTGATATGTCAGACAAATCGGACTATTTACGAATGAAGGATGAGTCTCTAAGGTCGCTGTCGTGGCTGGAACGACGCCATTCTTTCGGTGCCGGGAACCCCTTTGAGGAGGAGGGCGTCCACGCTGCAAACGGCAAATCAGGTCAGTGCAAGATCGGCCGGTCCAACGACTGAGCCAAACGGGAGGTTGAACATGAAATCCTTGATACGCAATGCATCCGTAGCCGCGACCGCGCTGCTGCTTGGCCTGTCGGCCACGGCAATCGCGCGCGCCGACGACAAGCCGACGCTGGCCTTCGTCGTCAACGGCGCTTCCGATTTCTGGAAGGCCGCCGAAGCCGGCGTCAAGAAGGCGCAGGGCGAACTGCCCGACTACACGCTTGAGCTCAAATATCCCGAACAGTCCTCGGTCGCCATCCAGCAGCGGCTGATGGACGATCTGGTGACCGCCGGCGTCAAGGGCATCATGGTCTCGGCCGTCGATCCCAAGACCTCGACCGATGGGTTGAACAAGATCGCTTCGGAAACCGCGCTGTTCACCACCGACTCGGACGCGCCGCAGACCAAGCGCGTCGCCTATATCGGCTCGTCCAACGTCGATGCCGGCAAGCAGGCGGCCGAAATCGCCAAGAAGGCGATGCCCAATGGCGGCAAGTGCCTCGGCTTCGTCGGCCTGCTCGGCGCCGACAATGCCAAGGAGCGCATCCAAGGCATGAAGGACGGCCTGGCCGGCACCAAGATCGAGCTGATCGACGTGCGCGGCGACGACATCGACCAGGCGCGCGCCAAGAAGAATGTCGAGGACGCGCTGGTCGCCAGCCCCGACGTCACCTGCATGGTCGGCTTCTACTCCTACAACACGCCGCGCATCTATGAAGCGCTGCGCGATGCCGGCAAGCTCGGCTCGATCACCGTCGTCGGCTTCGATGACGATCCGATCACGCTGGGCGGCGTCAAGGAAGGCACCATTGCCGCCACTGTCGTGCAGCAGCCCTTCGAATGGGCCTATCAGGGCATGAAGCTGATGGCTGCCTATCTCAAGGGCGACAAGTCGGGCATCCCGGAAGGCAACCTCATCATCATCCCGACCAAGATCATCGGCAAGGATGACGTCGACGCCTACGCCGCCAATCTGAAGGCGATGGCCGGAAACTAAGACTTGAAGCAGTTCAGCCGGCTCAACGTCGCTTGGGCCGGCTGCTCGCATTGACGAACACCGCGAGGATCGTCAGTCTGCCAAAAGCCAAGAGCATGATCCCGAAAAGTGGAAGCCGGTTCTCGGACAAACGGGAAACCGTTTTGTCCAGAGATCATGCTCAGAAATTGGCCCGCCAATCGCTGTCAGGCATGATGAATTATTCCGACACATCCATTGCTGCATCCGTGACCGCCCCGTTCCTCAGCCTTGAGAACGTGCGCAAGACCTATCCGGGCGTCGTCGCGCTCGACGGCTTCTCCATGGAGGTCAGGCCGGGCGAGGTCATCGGCCTTGTCGGCGAAAACGGCGCCGGCAAATCGACGTTGATGAAGATCCTCGGCGGCGTCACCAGGCCCGACAGCGGCACGATCACCGTCGACGGCACCGCGCATGACAGGCTCTCCGTCGAAGCCAGCCTGGGATCGGGCATCGCCTTCGTCCACCAGGAACTCAATTTGTTCGAAAATCTGGACGTCGCCGCCAACATCTTCTTCGGCCGCGAGCCGTTGCGCGCCGGGCCGCTCAAGCTCGTCGACCGCGCCAAGCTGCGCACCATGGTGGCGCCGCTTTTGAAGCGCGTCGGCGCCAATTTTTCCGCCGACACGCCGGTTGCGACCCTGTCTCTGGCGCAGCAGCAGATGGTCGAGATCGCCAAGGCGCTGTCGATCGAGGCGCGGCTGGTCATCCTCGACGAGCCGACATCCAGCCTGCCGCTCGCCGAGACCGACAAATTGCTCGACGTCATCAAGGCGCTGAAGGCCGACGGCATCAGCGTCATCTTCATCTCGCACCGCCTGCACGAGGTCGAACGCGTCGCCGACCGCGTCGTGGTGCTGCGCGACGGCATGCTGGCCGGCACCTTGCCGAAGAGCGATATCGGCCACGACCAGATGGTCAAGCTGATGATCGGCCGCATGCTGAAGGAGCGCGAGAAGGCCTCGGAAGCGGCGCGTGCGCCCGGCGCCGTAGCACTTGCGGCCAAGGCCATCCGCACCCCTGCCTATCCCGGCCGCCCGGTCGATCTCGACGTCAGGCGCGGCGAAATCCTCGGCCTCGCCGGTCTTGTCGGTTCCGGCCGCACCGAGCTGGCGCGGGTGTTCTTCGGCATCGATTCGAAGCTCGGCGGCGCGCTGGAACTCGACGGCAAGCCGCTTGCGCTGGCTTCCGCGGCCGACGCCGTCGCGCACGGCATCTTCCTGGTGCCGGAAGACCGCAAGCTCACCGGTATCCTGCTCGACCTGTCGATCGCTCAGAACATTTCGCTGCCCAATCTGCCCGCGCATGCGCGCCGCTCCCTGGTGTCCTCAAGCGCCGAGACCTCCACCGCCGAGAAGCAGAAGAAAGATCTCGGCATCAAGGCGCCTTCGGTGCAGACGCGCACCGGCACGCTGTCGGGCGGCAATCAGCAGAAGGTCGTGCTCGGCAAGTGGCTGGCCATGAACCCCAAGGTGATGATCCTCGACGAGCCGACGCGCGGCATCGACATCGGCGCCAAGGCGGAAATCTACGGCCTGATGCGCGCATTGGCCGATGCCGGCGTCGCCGTGCTGATGATCTCGTCGGACATGGAAGAGGTGATCGGCGTGTCCGACCGCATCGCCGTCATGCATGAGGGCCAAATCTCCGGCATTCTCGACAAGGACCGGTTCAGCCAGGAAAACGTGCTGCTGCTGGCGGTGGGCAAGCAGCCGAAGTAGTTTTGCCGGGGTCGCGCAAGCGCGATCTGCTCAGGCATTGGGGAGAAGACGATGAGCAAGAAAGATCTCGGCCTGCTGATCCTGATCCTGGTGGTCGGGGCGATCGTGGCGATCATCAATCCGCGCTTCCTGTTGCCGATCAACCTCGCCAACACCTCGAACCTGATCGGCCTGTTCGGCATCCTGTCGATCGGCCAGGCCTTCGTCATCATCACCGGCGGCATCGAATTGTCGGTCGGCTCGGTGGTCGCGCTGCTTGGAACGCTGTTCATCGACTTCATCGCCGTGCGCGAGGTGGGCTGGCCGCTGGCCTTCGTGCTGATCCTGTTCCTCGGCGCCATCATCGGCCTGGTGCATGGCTGGCTGATCACAAGGCTCAAGCTGCAGCCTTTCGTCGTCACTTTGTGCGGCCTGTTGATCTACCGCGGTGTCGCCCGCTTCTACACTGCCGACGGCACGGCGGGTTTTGCGTTCGGCCAGAATTTTCCCGAGCTCGAATTCCTCACCGCCGGCCGCTCCTATGGCGTGCCGAACAGTTTCATCGCGCTGATCGTTATTTCGATCGTCATGTGGGTGGTGCTGCACCGCTCGGTGTTCGGCCGCTATCTTTACGCCATCGGCAAGAACGAGGAGGCGGCGAAATATTCGGGTATCCGCACCGGCCGTGTCGTCATCGCCGCCTATGTCATCTGCGGTGTGCTGACGGCGCTGTCGGCGATCTATTTCGCCATGTACACGCGCTCGATCTCGCCGGCCAGCCACGGCCAGTTCTACGAACTCTACGCCATCGCCGCCGCCGTGCTCGGCGGCTTCTCGCTGCGCGGCGGCGAAGGCTCGCTGATCGGCGTCATCCTCGGCACGGTGCTGCTGCAGGAGCTGCAGAATCTCGTCAACCTGCTCGGCATCCCGTCCTCGCTCAACTTCGCGGTGATGGGCGGCGTCATCCTCATCGGCGTGCTGGTCGACCAGCAATGGGGCGTGTTCCGGGAACGGCGGCTGATGGTCGACGCCACCCGCAAGGGCGTGGCGGGCCAGGCTGCGAAATAGCTAGCCTAGATCAGGCCCGACATGTCGGAAAAGGCCATCGCCTTGCGCAGCACCTCGGCGAAGCGTTCGCCGGCGGCTTCGCGCGGGCCGCTGTTGTCGATCGAGGTGACGCCGGGCCCGGACAGAGTGACATTGGCGCTGCGTGCCAGCCGCGCCAGCACTTCGCCGCGGGACTCCCGGCCGCGCATCGCCAGACGCTCGGCCAGCACTTCAGGCGAGGCAGTGATCTCGACGACGGCCAGGTTGGCATAGCGTTCGCGCAAGGAGGGGATGATCGCGCGCGACACATTGGCGACAGCGACACGGCCATTGGCGACAGACCAGTCGACATCGGCGGGGATGCCGTAGCGCAAGCCGTGTGCTTCCCAGGAAATGGCGAAGGCGCCATCGGCTTCGGCTTCGGCGAAGGCAGCGTCGGCCAGCGTGTCGTGATCCTCGCTTGCGGCATCGCTCGGCCTGGTGATGACCCGGCGGACGAACTCCAGCCGCGTTTCGTCGGCAAAATGGTTGCGGGCGTAGCCGATCACCGTGTCCTTGCCGGCGCCGCTTGGGCCGACGACGGCCACGAAAACGCCATCGCGGATCGGAAACGTCTCGGCCGAAAGTTCCCGCTCGATCAGTGCCGACACCATCATGCCACCCGGCGTCCCTGCCGCCACACGGTGCGCACGACCGGAACATGGTCGTCGACGCGCACCCGCACCAGATCGGCGCGGCGGCCCTGCTCGATGACGCCGCGGTCGGTCAGGCCAACCGCATCGGCCGGGTTCTTCGACACCATGGCGACGGCCTGCGGCAGGGAAATGCCTTCGACGACATCGCCGAGGAAGAACGCCGACTGGATCAGGCTGAAGGGAATGTAGTCGGACGACAAGATGTCGAGCAGGCCGTCGCTGGCCAGCGTACGGGCCGAGACATTGCCCGAATGCGAGGCGCCGCGCATAACGTTTGGCGCGCCCATCAGCACACCCATCCCGGCCTCTTTCGAGGCCCTGGCGGCCTCTTCCGTGGTCGGGAATTCGGCGACCCGCACGCCCTGCTCGATCGCTTCGTCGACATGGCCCGATGTGGCGTCGTCGTGGCTGGCCAGCACGATGCCGCGCTCCTGGCAGGCGGCGGCGATCACCGCCCGGTTCGGCGCCGAATTGCGCGCCGATTCGGCCATCCGCTTTTCGCAGAACACCTTGAAGTCGCGATCGGTCAGCTTCAGCTTGCGCTGGTAATAGTAGGCATAGGTTTCGAGATTGACGAACTGGCGCTGGCCTGGCGCATGATCCATCAGCGATGCCAGCTTAACCCGCTCGTCGCCGTCGAAATTAGCGAAAGCCCTGAGGCAGTCCGGTGCCGAAACCTCGCAGCGCAGGTGGATGAAATGGTCGGCGCGCAGACGGTCCTGCTTCACACTGTCCTCGATCGCGTCGGCCAGCTTGCGGATGTCGGCCGATGTCAGGTCGGCGTCTTCGTCCATGCCGACGCGCAAGGCGTCCAGCACGGTGGTGATGCCGGCGGTTGCCACCTGCGCGTCATGGGCGAGCACGGCGGCGATCGGATTCCAGCGCACCTTGGGCCGCGGCGCGTAATGGCCTTCGAGATGGTCGGTGTGCAACTCGACCAGCCCGGGAATAATATAGTCGCCGCCCATATCCTCGCCGATGCGGCCAGAACCAGAGCTTGCGCCGGCTTCGATGCCGGCGATAAAGCCGTCGCGCAGCACCAGCGAACCTTCGACGATCTCGTCGGCAAGCACGATGCGGGCATTGTGGAGAACAGTCTCGGCGGTCATTTCAGGCAGTCCTTCAGGCGGTTTTTCTGGCCGGGCGGCGCCCGAGCGCGTGATGCGAGAGCACCATGAACGGCGCACCCGGTTCGGTTTCGACAAATAAGGTCAGCGCATCCACCAGCACCTTCTGTTGCAGCACTTCCGCGAACAGGCTGTCGATCGCTGCGCGCAAACGCGGGCTCTCCTGTGACCCCGCCCGGCCGGAGAGCGTCATGTGGAAGCGAAAGGTTTCGAAGACATAGGGGTAGCCCCATTGGCAGAGATTGCGGAACTCGGCCGGCTTCAGCGAATCCGGGCTGCGCCGCTCGATTTCCGCCTCGCTCAGCGGTGCGCGAAACCGGTCGAAGTCGCGCACCACGTCATCGGCGAACCGGTTGAGCGCAGGCACTGGCCCTTCCGGCACCAGTGCGAAGAAGCCGTCGATCTGGCTGACCACGAGACGGGGGATGGTCACCACCGGCGTCACCTCGGCAAAATGGTCGAGTGCGGCGCGCAGCGAGACTTCCGTCTCGTTGGCAGCCAGGCGGAACGGTGCTTTCAGCGTCGCATGGAAACCATAGCGGCGCGCCGAAGCGGTGTGGAAAGCGACTTCCGCCGCCGACAGGTCGGCCACCGCTTCGACCGGCCTCGTCGCGGCGCCAAACGGGTCGCGGCCCAGCCAGTCGGCGGCAATCCGCGCCAGTGGCTCGTCCTGCCGGGGAGTGAAATAGAGGGCGTAGCGCATGGAAAGTCCTTGTCAGCTTCGCTGCCATAGGCCATTTCCATGACGAATTGACGAAGCCTTGCTGGCTTTCAGGTAACAAAACGCTGCGGCGGGGTCATTAGCCGACGATTTTTTCGTGCTGGACCAGGGAGCGAGTGCTCACGCAGCGACCGATCAGGCCTTCATCAGCCATTCATGCTCGGGCGCATTGTGGAACTTCCACGTCCGCTTCGGTCCTGCCATGACGTTGAGATAATAGAGGTCGTAGCCATGGCAGGCGGCGCAGGGGTGATAACCCCTGGGTACCAGCACGACATCGCCATCCTCGATCGCCATTGCTTCGTCGAGCGCGCGATGACCGTTCTTGTCGGCGTCGGTGTAGACGCGCTGGAAGGCAAAGCCCTGCGGCGGGTTGAGGCGGTGATAGTAAGTTTCCTCGAGGTAGGATTCAGCGGGCAGATTGTCCTGGTCGTGCTTGTGCGGCGGATAGCTCGACGTATGCCCCCCGGGCGTGATGACCTCGACCACCAGCAGCGAATCGGCCGGCTTGCCCTCCGGCAATATGTTGGTGACATAGCGCGTGTTGGTGCCCTTGCCGCGCACCTCCTGGCCGAGATCGTCCGGTCCGATGACGCGAACCGGCAGGCCGCCGCCAAGACCCGGCGCCGAGCAGACCGCGAGTTCCAGTTCGGTGTCCGCGGTCACCGACCAGTCGGAGCCTTGCGGAATGTAGACCGACCACGGCTTGCCCTCGAAGGGCGACATGCGCTCGCCGAGCAGGCCGAGATCCTTGCCGCCGGCTGAAGCCTTGCCCTTGCCGGTGACGAACACCAGGCAGACTTCGCGATCCTCCGTCTTGCCGGAGGCGCTCTCGCCCGGATTCAGCCGATGCAGGTCGAAACCGACATAGGTCCAGCCGGCGCTTTTCGGCGTCACATGGGCGACGCGACCGTGGCCCTTGTCGGCTTTGACGAGCAGCTTCGACATTTTTGTCTCTCCTATCGCAAATCTTCGAGATCGGCCGAAGCCTCTCAACTTCGTCACCCTAGGGCCTAGCAGGAGCGAAGCTCCGTCGCGGAGACCCTAGGATGACGAAGTTAGAAGCACTGGAAGCTAACCGCCGACGCATGCGATCAGTCACTCCTTCGGCTCGGGCCCGACCGGAGGCCTCGCCTCGTCAGCAGGCTTGTAGAGATAAAAAAACTGCCAGACGGCGTAGCCGGCGAAGCCGAGCGCGATCATGCCCCAGAACGGCGTGCTGGTGGCGAACTCGATGATCGACCAGATGACGCAGACCGCGACGACGGCGACACGCCGCCACAAAGGCCGGAAGAAGGGGTGTTCGGAATCTTTCATCGGGCCAATCTACAGCAATCGGCCTCGCCGGGAACCCGTCGCACCAGCCATTGGGAGACTAGACATTTGGAAAGCCTTGCGTCTCGACCGTGTATCCGGCCGCCGTCATGACGCGCATCAATTCCTTGTAGCCCACTTGCGCCATCCTGAGCGGCGGGTTCTTCTTCGGGTCCTGCTCGGCCTCGACCACGAACCAGCCCTCATAGCCATGGTCGGCGAAGCGCTGCACGATGGCGCCGAAGTCCAGCGAACCGTCGCCCGGCACGGTGAAGGCGCCGAGCGCCACCGCGTCGAGGAAGGACTGCTTCGTGCGGTCGAGCTTTTCGATCACCCCCATGCGGACGTCCTTCACATGCACATGGCTGATCCGGGTATGATGGTTGTCGATGGCGCGCAGCACGTTACCGCCGGCGAATGCCAGATGGCCTGCATCGAGCAGCAGCGGAATGCCGGCTCCGGAATAGCGCATGAAGGCATCGAGTTCCGGCTCGGTCTCGACCACTGCCGCCATGTGGTGGTGGTAGGACAGCGGCATGCCTTGTTCGGCGCACCATTCGCCAAATTCGGTCAGGCGCTTCGCATAGGCTTTCATCTCGTCGTCCGACAGCTTCGGCTTGGTCGCCAGCGGCTTCGAGCGGTCGCCCTGGATCGAACGGCCAACCTCGCCATAGACGATGCAAGGCGCGTTCACCGCCTTGAACAGGTCGATCATCGGCTGGATGCGATCCTTGTTGTCGGCCATCTCCCCATCGACCAGCGTGCCCGAGAACCAGCCGCCGCACAGCGTGACGTCGGCGGCCTTCAGGATCGGCAGCATGATTTCGGGGTCATTGGGAAAACGCCGGCCCATCTCCATGCCGGTGAAGCCGGCCGAGCGCGACTGGCGCAGACATTCTTCCAGCGACACGTCATCGCTGAGCTCCGCAAGATCGTCGTTCCACCACGCAATGGGGGACATGCCCAGTTTGGCTTTCAAGTCGTCACTCCGGTCCTAAAACAGTTTCTTGCTCGTTGGCGCCGCCCCTCATCTGCCTGCCGGCATCTTCTCCCCGTGTAGAGACAGGGAGAAGGAGGAGCTTCGGCGCCTCTATCAATCGCCGATGGTCTGCATCTGCCGCTTTTCGTCATACGCCTTGCGCGCCGCGTTGACCTGCGGCCGCACTGACACTTCCGGCACCGCCACATCCCACCAGTGACCGCCGGCATCGGTGGAAACCAGCGGGTCGGTGTCGATGACGAGCACCGTGGTGCGCGTATTCTTCCTGGCTTGTGCCAGCGCGTTTTCCAGCCCGGCGATCGACGGCACTTTCTCGGCAATCGCCCCCATGCTCGCCGCATGCGCGGCGAAGTCGATGTCGGGCAGAACCTCGTGGCGCGAGTCCTTCAGCAGATTGTTGAAGTTGGCGCCGCCGGTCGCCATCTGCAGCCGGTTGATGCAGCCGTAACCGCGGTTGTCGAGCAGCACGATGGTCAGCTTGAGGCCGAGCATCACCGAGGTGGCGATCTCCGAATTCATCATCAGGTAGGAGCCGTCGCCGATCATGACGACGATCTCCTCGCCGGGCTTCGCCATCTTGGCGCCGAGCCCGCCGGCAATCTCATAGCCCATGGTCGAGAAGCCGTATTCGCCATGGTACGAGCCGGGCGCGCCCGCCTGCCAAAGCTTGTGCAATTCGCCCGGCAACCCGCCGGAGGCATTCAGCAGCGTCACACCGGAGCCCATGGCGCGCTGCACCGCGCCGATCACCTGCGCATCGGACGGATAGGCGGCATTGGTCGACGCCGTCACCTTGGCCGCCTCGACCGCCCAGGCCTTCTTGCCGGAGGACGCATTGTCGGTCCAGCTTGCCGGCGCCTTCCAGTCCTTCAGCGCAGCACCGAGTTCCGCCAGGCCCTCGGCCGCATCGGCCACCAGCGGCAGGGCGCGGTGCTTGCCGGCATCGAAGGGCTGCACGTTGAGTCCGATGATGGTCTTGCCCGAATTCTTGAACAGCGCCCACGAACCGGTGGTGAAATCCTGCAGGCGCGTGCCGATGGCCAGCACGAGATCGGCTTCCTCAGCCAGCCGGTTGGCGGCAGAAGTGCCGGTGACGCCGACCGCCGCCATGTTGAGCAGGTGGTTGTCCGGCAGCGAGGATTTGCCGCCTTGCGTCTCGCAGACAGGAATGCCGGCGCCCTCGGCGAATTTCGCCAGTTCGTCCGACGCCTGCGAATAGAGGACACCGCCGCCGGCGATCACCAACGGCTTTTTTGCACCCTTGAGCGCGGCGACCGCGGCCGCCAGTTCCTGGCGATCCGGGCGCGGCCGGCGCTGGTGCCAGACGCGCTCCGCGAAAAAACTCTCGGGATAGTCATAGGCTTCGGCCTGGACGTCCTGGCAGAGCGACAGCGTCACCGGGCCGCATTCGGCCGGATCGGTCAGCACGGCCATGGCACGGCTCAGCGCAGGAATGATCTGCTCCGGCCGGGTGATGCGGTCGAAATAGCGCGAAACCGGACGGAAGCAGTCGTTGACCGTCGCCGTGCCGTCGGAAAAATCCTCGGCCTGCTGCAGCACCGGGTCGGGGATGCGGTTGGCGAAGACATCGCCTGGCAAAAACAGGACGGGCAACCTGTTTACATGGGCGAGCGCCGCCGCCGTCACCATGTTGAGCGCGCCGGGGCCGATCGAAGAGGTCGCGGCCATGAAGCGGCGGCGGAAATTGGCCTTGGCGTAGGCGATTGCCGCATGCGCCATCGCCTGTTCGTTGTGGGCGCGAAAGGTCGGCAGTTCGTCGCGCACCTGATAGAGCGCCTCGCCGATGCCGGCGACATTGCCGTGGCCGAAGATCGCCCAGACGCCGCCGAAGATCGGGACTTTGCTACCGTCGATCTCAGTCATCTGGCGCGACAGGAAGCGGGTCAGCGCCTGCGCCATCGTCAGGCGGATTGTCTTGCTCATGGTGTTTTCCTCCGCAGTCCTATTCCGCGCCTTCTTATGCCGCCTTGCGGCCGCGCGCGGCAAGCCACGCATCCGTCAACTGTTCGAAGCGCTGCGCCATGTCGGCGATCGCCTCGTCATCCGACATCCTGCCGGCCAGCCATTGTTCGGCCGCATGGACGAAGATGGTGCGGCCGACGGCAAAACCCTTGACGATGGGTGCCTTGGCGGTGGCGGCGAACGCCGCTTCCAGCTCGTCCTGCGGCGCTTCCAGGCCCAGCAGCACGACGCCGCGGCACCAGGGGTCGTGCTTCAGGATCACGGCCTCGATCTTCGCCCAGGCGCCGCTCGACGCCTGCGGCTCGAGCTTCCACCAGTCCGGCTTGATGCCGAGCGCATAGAGTTCCTCCAGCGCGCGCGGGATCGTCGTGTCGTCGAGCTTGCCATGCTTGCCGGCAATGATCTCGATGAGAAGCTCCCTGCCGACCTTCCGCGCGCCTTCGAACAGCGCGCGCAACTTCTGCTGCTGTTCGTCCTTGAGCGCCGCCGGATCGTCGGGATGATAGAAGCACAGGCATTTGATGCAATGGTCGACCGGCCACTCGGTGAGCTGCGAGCCGATGTCCTGCGAGAATTCGAAGCGCAGCGGCCGCGAACCCGGCAGCTCCACCGGCCGCCCGAGCCAGGCGAAGGAATGCCTGGCGAATTCGAACATCGCCTTGCGGCCGTGTTTCTCGTCGATCAGCATGCCGTAGCCGTCGCGGCCGGCGGCAACCTTCGCCGCCGCCTTGACCGCCAGCACCTTGAAATCCTGGATGCGTGCGGGATCGGCACCGGCCTTCGCCGCCACATCCTCGAGCTGCACGCGGTGGTCGCAGGCGAGCGCCATCATCGAGGGAATGTCGCGCCGGCGCGTCGTTGCCCAATGGATGTGGTTGATCGCCTCGTCCTTGCGCAACGCCAGATGCCTGCTGCCGTTCTTGAGGAAGAACCGCAGCTCCTCGAAGGTCGGATATTCCGGCGCGCAGAGCAGCCGCGACACGGCGAAGGCGCCGCAGGCATTGGCCCAGGTCGCCGCCGTCGCATGGTCTTCGCCGCCCAGCCAGCCGCGCAGGAAGCCCGACATGAAGGCGTCGCCGGCGCCGAGCACATTGTAGATCTCGATCGGAAACCCCTTGCCGACGACGCCGTCCTCGAGATCGTCGCTGATCGGTCCGTCATAGACGATGCAGCCCATCGCGCCGCGCTTCAGGACGATGGTGGCGGACGACAGCGAGCGGATTGTCTTCAAGGCGCTCAGGCAATCATCGGCGCCCGACGCGATCATGATCTCTTCCTCGGTGCCGACGATGAGGTCGCAGTCGGGCAGCACCGTCTTCAGCTGCGCCGAGACCCGGTCCGATTTCACATAGCGCTCGAACCCTTCGGCATGGCCGGCGAGACCCCACAGGTTCGGCCGGTAGTCGATGTCGAACACCACCTTGCCGCCCTTGGCCTTCATGATGCGGATCGCCTTGCGCTGCGCGGCATCGCTGTTGGGCCTGGAAAAATGCGTGCCGGTGACGACGATCGAGCGCGCCGAGGCGATGAAGGCCTCATCGATGTCTTCCGGCGCCAGCGCCATGTCGGCGCAGTCCGAGCGATAGAAGATCATCGGCGAGACGCCTTCGTCCTCGACCGACAGCAGCACCAGTGCGGTCAGCCGCTCCTTGTCGGTCTTGAGCCCGTCGACATTGACGCCTTCACGCGTCAGCTGCTCGCGGATGAAGCGGCCCATCTGCTCGTCGCCGACGCGGGTGAGCAGCGCCGAGCGCAGGCCGAGCCTGGCGGTGCCGACCGAGATGTTGGCCGGGCAGCCGCCGACCGACTTGGCGAAGGAGGTGATGTCCTCCAGCCGCGAGCCGATCTGCTGGCCGTAAAGGTCGACGGAAGCGCGACCGATGGTGATGACGTCCAGCGGCGCGTATTCAGCGTCCACGGCTTCGCTCATTGGAACCTCCCGTCGGCCTTGTTGTGTTGGGGTACACGCGCGAGCGGCAGCGTGGCGCCGGGAATATGAAATAATAATTCCAATCCATAGTCAATATGGAATGAGCATTCCTTCGGTGAAAAGTACCTTTTCGGCGGTGGATCAGGCCTTGCGCTTCCTGCCCGTGTCGCGCCGCTTCTCGCCGACGCCGACGGTCAGTGCCATGGCCAGCGCCATTGTCGCCGACAGTGAGCGGAAGCCGGCGAAATCGGCCTCGGCAACCTCGAACCAGACCTTGGCGAACTGGGCGAGCGGCGAAAACGAGCTGTCGGTGATGGCGACGATCGGCACGCCCTGTTCCGAAATGCTGCGCGCCTCCTCGATCGTGGCGGGCGCGTAGGGCGAGAAGGAGATGGCGATGACGGCATCCGCCGGCGTGGCGAAGCCGATCATCTCGGCATTCAGCCCGGCCGCCGATTCGATCAGCTGGTTGCGGATCTTCAGCTTGCCCAGTGCATAGGCGATGTAGGACGCCACCGGATAGGAGCGCCGCTTGGCCAGCACATAGATGGTTTCCGCCTTTGCCAGCAGGGAAATAGCGTCTTCCAGATGCGCTTCGTCCAGCGTGCGCGAGATATCGTTGAGCGAGGTCGAGGCGGCGGCGACGAAGCCGTCGAAGATCGCCCGGTGGCCGGCGCCTCCCTCAGCCTTGACGCGCAGCGCCTGCAGCCTTTCGTCATAGGATGAGTTGCGCTCGCGCAGCCGCTCGCGAAACACCTGCTGCAGGCTGGTGAAACCATCGAAGCCAAGCTGCTGGGCAAATCGGATCAGGGTCGAAGGCTGCACGCCGGCCGAAGCGGCGATGCTGGCGGCGGTGCCGAAGGCGATATCGTCGGGATTGTCGAGCGCATGGGCAGCGATCTGGGCGATGCGCTTCGGCAGGCTTTCGCGTCGCTCCAGGATGGTGGTGCGCAGCGTCTCGAAATCGCGAGGTACCCGTTCGTCCATCGTCGCTCTGTCCAGGCTCATGCGTGAAGCGTCCTCTGTGCCTCATCATAGCGAGCCTGCGCAAGAACACCATAAAAAATGAGGCAGACATTCCATTTCAGGAGAAAATGGACTAATTCATCCACGCAGCGCTTCAAGCAGTGGAGAAACGGAAAATGGTCGGCGTCGGTCTCATCGGTACGGGTTTCATGGGCAAGTGTCACGCCATCGCATGGAGTGCCGTCAGCGCTGTCTTTCCCGACGTGGCCAAGCCACGGCTGGTCCATCTCGGCGAGGTCAATGAAGAGCTTGCCCGGCGCAAGGCCGGCGAGTTCGGTTTCGCCAAGGCGTCGGGCGACTGGCGCGCCGTCGTCAACGATCCCGAAGTCGACATCGTCTCGCTGACCACGCCCAACCAGTTCCACCCGGAAATGGCCGTCGCCATCCTCGAAGCAGGCAAGCATCTGTGGTGCGAAAAGCCGATGGCGCCGAGCTTTGCCGAGGCCGAGGCGATGGCGGCCGCGGCGAAAAAGTCCGGCAAGGTCGCGGCCCTCGGCTACAACTACATCCAGAGCCCGGCCATCCGCCATATCGGCGCGCTGCTGGAAGAGAAGATCATCGGCGAGGTCAACCATCTGCGCATCGAGATGGACGAGGACTTCATGGCCGACCCCGAAGCGCTGTTCTTCTGGAAGCACGAAGCAGCTTCCGGCTATGGCGCGCTCGACGATTTCGCCGTGCATCCGCTGTCTCTGGTCTCGGCCCTGTTCGGCCGCGTCGCCAGTGTCATCTGCGACATGGCTAAACCCTATGCCGATCGCAAGCTGGCCAGCGGCGGTCGTCGCGCGGTGGAGACCTACGACATCGCCAGCGTGCTGATGCATCTGGAAAACGGCATTGCCGGCACGCTGCTGGTCAACCGCTCGGCCTGGGGCCGCAAGGGCCGCATCGCCGTCCAGATCTTCGGCTCTAAAGGGTCGATCCTGTTCGACCAGGAACGATCGAACGAATTCCAGCTCTATCTCACATCAGACCGGCCGACCGAACAGGGCTACCGCACCATCCTGGTGGCGCCGCACCACAAGCCCTATGACCTCTTCGTGCCGGCGCCGGGCCATGGCCTCGGCTTCAACGATCTCAAGATCATCGAGTGCCACGAATTGCTGACGCGGCTTGAAGGCAAGCCGGCGCGGCTCATCGAGTTTGCCGAAGGGCTGGAGATCGAGCGCACGGTGCACGCGATGGCGCGCTCGTTCGAGGAAAAGCGCTGGGTGGACGTACGGTGATATAAGCCCGCTCAGACGACCGTGGCAGCGACGTTCGTCTCCCATCCATTCACCCAGACCTGCCGCAAGCGGTCGCCTTCGCCCTTGAAGCGTAACCCGGTCGCCTGGCAATCCGCGATCCGGTCGCTGCGGAAATTGCGGATCGCCTGGCGCAGCTCGCACCAGGCGACGATGTTGGCGGTTTCGGCGTAGTAGATCAGCGCGATCGGGCGGATGAGGCGCTCGGAGGCGCGGCCCATTTCGTCTCGATAGGAGAGGTCGAGCTTCTCCTCGTCGCGGATGGCGCGTCGCACCAGCGCAAGGTCGATCGCGCCGGTCGAAGGCGCGGCGAACCCCCACGCATGCAGCGCATTGGCGTCGAATACCTGGCGCAAGGGCGGCGGCACCGCGCCGGCGATCTTGGCGCTGACGCGCTTGGCCGCCTGCTTGAGCTCGCTGTCGCCGGTGCGCTCCAGCAGCGCCAGCGACAGGACGATCGCCTCCATCTCCTCGATCGAGAACATCAGCGGCGGCAGGTCGAAGCCGGGACGCAGGATGTAGCCGATGCCGCGTCCGCCCTCGATCGGCACGCGCATCGCCTGCAGGGCGGCAATGTCGCGATAGATCGAGCGCACCGTCACCTCCAGCCGCTCGGCGATCGTCGCTGCCGTCACCGGCTGCCGCGCCAGCCGCACGATCTGGATGATCTCGAACAGGCGCGACGCCTTGCGCATTTTTCTCGCCCGGTTTCCATCACAACTGACACACCATCGTCAGTTGGGCTGACCTATAGGAGCGCCTATCGAATTGAAAATCAACAGGTTCCGCTGCGGTTTGGCGGAGCGAGGCGGCAGGCAACTGACATGGGCTATGCGGAAAATCTCTGGCTTTTCTTTATCCTGCTGTTCGGCATCATCGCCGTTCCGGGCATGGACATGCTCTTCGTGCTTGCCAATGCACTGACCGGCGGCCGCGACCGAGGCCTTGCTGCGACCGGCGGCATCATGGTCGGCGGCATGGTGCACACGCTGAACGGCGCCATCGGCGTCGGCCTGCTGATGCATTTCGTGCCGATCCTGTTCAAGCCCCTTCTGCTTGCCGGCGCCGCCTACATGGCCTTCATCGGTATCACGCTGATGCGCAGTTCCATCACTGTCGGCCAGGAGGGGCCTGCCGGCAGCCGTTCCGCGTGGAAGGCGTTTCGCCAGGGGTTTGTGACCTGCCTGATCAACCCGAAGGCATACCTGTTCGTGCTTGCCGTATACCCGCAGTTCCTGAAACCGGACTACGGTCCGATCTGGATGCAGGCGACGGTCATGGGGCTGCTGACCGTGGTGACGCAGGCTGCGATCTATGGCGGGTTGGCTATCACGGCCGGCCGCAGCCGCAACCTTCTGATCGCCAATCCGCGGGCGACCATTTTTGCCGGCCGGGCGGCCGGACTGCTGCTCTTTGCCGTGTCGGTGTTCACGGCATGGGAAGGATTAAGGGCGGCGTAATCCCGGTCACCGCCGCCCACTTCCCTATGCCCTATCAGGCAGCTCCCTGCCGGTTGTCGATCATGGCGCGGCGTGCCGAGCGGCGCCACTCGACGGCGCCGGCAAGGCCGTGCAGCACCGTCTCGGTGGTCGCCCAGTCGATGCAGCCATCGGTGATGCTCTGGCCATAGACCAGCGGCTTGCCCGGCACCACGTCCTGCCGGCCGGCGACGAGATTGCTCTCGATCATCAGGCCGATGATGCGCTCGTCGCCTGCCGCGACCTGGCCGGCGACATCTGCCGCCACCTTGGGCTGGTTCTCGGGCTTCTTGGCCGAGTTGGCGTGGCTGACGTCGATCATCAGACGGGGCGCAACGCCGATGCGGGCGAGTTCCACAGCGGCGGCTTCGACGCTCGCCGTGTCATAGTTCGGCTGAACGCCGCCGCGCAGGATAACGTGGCAGTCCTCATTGCCCGTGGTCGTGGCGATGCCGCTGCGCCCGCCCTTGGTCACCGCCATGAAATGATGCGGCTGCGCGGCGGATTTCACCGCCTCGGCGGCTATGCGCAGATTGCCGTCGGTGCCGTTCTTGAAGCCGACCGGGCAGGAGAGGCCCGAGGCCAGTTCGCGGTGGATCTGGCTCTCGGTCGTGCGCGCGCCGATCGCGCCCCAGGCCACGAGGTCGGCAATGTATTGCGGGGTGGTCATGTCGAGGAATTCGGTCGCCGCCGGCAGGCCGAGATTGTTGACGGCCGACAGCACATTGCGTGCCATCCGCAGCCCCTTGTCGATGTTGAAGCTGCCGTCGAGGTCGGGATCGTTGATCAGGCCTTTCCAGCCGACCGTCGTGCGCGGCTTTTCGAAATAGACCCGCATCACGATCTCCAGCCGGTCCGACAGGCTCTCGCGCAGCGCCGCCAGACGGCTGGCGTAATCGACGGCCGCGACCGGATCGTGGATCGAACACGGGCCGACGATGACGAGCAGCCGGTCGTCGGTCCCGTTCAAGATGGCATGGATTGCGTTGCGCGATGCGCTGACGGTGCGCGTCGCCGTCAAAGTGCGCGGTATCTCCCGCATCACCTCGTCCGGTGTGCTCAGTTCTCGGATTTCCTTGACCCGGAGGTCGTCTGTGGTGGTCAACACGGCTTTCTGCTCCTGTCGAGAGCATGATGCCGAAAAGTGTGAAGCGGTTTTCGGACGACATCATGCTCCTCTTTGATTTAGAGGGAACCTGCCGGCTGAAAACAAAAAAGCCGCCAGGTATGGCGGCTGTTCGGATCTTGTTGCTGCAATCTTCAGATCGAGCGCAATCCTCCCGCCGCCAGCGAGCTCCTAAAGTACCAATATGTGGCGGTCAGGTTGATCATGAGGCTCATATAGTCGATGCGGAGGCACTTGTCACGTGCCCTGATGCGGAGACAATTCGGGATGGCCGAAGCACCCAAACTTCGTCCTCCCTGGGCGGAGCAGGAGCGAAGCTCCGTCGCGGAGACCCTGGGATCCATTCCGTGACTTTGGCCGAATGGTGCAGCGGAGCAGAATTCCGCACCGCAGCAACGCTCAGAAGTCGCGGCATGGATCCTCGGGTCTGCGCTGCGTCGCTACGCTCCTTGCTCCGCCCGTGGATGACGAAGTGATGGGCGTTTGAGACTCGCCGGCGTTACTCCGGTGACGCCCCCGCAATGCTTTGATCGTAGTCGACCAGCGACCCGGTCATGACACCGGACTGTGGGCTGACCATGTAGCTGATCAGACGGGCAAGCTGGTCCGGCTTGACCAACTGGCCCATCGGCTGCGTCGCTTCGGCCTTCGCCAGCCAGTCGTCCGGCGCGTCGTGCCACTTCTTCTGCACGATATCCTCACCTTCCGTGTCCATCCAGCCGGGCAGCACCGCATTGCAGCGGATGCGGTTGTAGCGATAGGCATTGGCCACGTTCTTGGTCAGCGTCATCAGCGCGCCCTTGCTGGTCGAATAGGGCGTCAGGAACGACTGGCCGGTATGCGCCGACATCGACAGCACGTTGACGATCGAGCCGGGTGCCTTCTTTTCCAGGAGATGCGCCACCACGCCCTGCATCAGGAAGAACGGGCCGCGCACATTGGTATCGAAAATCGTATCGAACAACTCTTCGGAGGTTTCGACCAGCGAACCGCGCGCCGAAGTGGCGGCGGCGTTGACCAGCGCGTTGACGGTGCCGAAATGCGAGATCGCGGTGGCGACCGCGCGCTTGCAGTCCGCCACTTTTGACACATCGGCGCTGATGAAAATCGCATCGACGCCGGCTTTCTTGAAATGGGCGACAGCCTTGTCGCCCTTCTCCTGCGAGCGGCCGATGAGCGCCAGTGCCCGGCAGCCTTCATCGGCCAAGGCTTCGGCGACGGCAAAGCCAATGCCTTGCGCGCCGCCGGTGACGATGGCGCGTGTCTGTGAATTGCGATCGGCTGATGCGCTCATCGCTCTGCTCCTGTGGTTTTTCCTTAGGGTTCTCTTACTGGTCGAGACGGACAGTCTTGCCGGTCGTCGCTGATTTCAGCGCTGCGTCGGCCAGTTTCAGCGCCACCAGTCCGTCCGCACCGCTCGGCGCGGCCTTCTTGCCTAACGTCGCTGCGGCGATGAAAGCAGCGATCTCATTGGCATAGGCGTCGAGATAGCGGGTCATGAAGAAGTCGTGCAGCGGCGGGCGGGTATAGCCCTTCTCGTTGGCCAGCTCGATCGACACCGGGCGCTGGTTCTCGGCGGCAACCATGCCTTTCGAGCCGTGCACCTCGATGCGCTGGTCGTAGCCATAGGTGGCGCGACGCGAGTTGGAGATGACGGCCTGCTTGCCGGAAGCGGTTTCGAGGATGACACTGACGCTATCGAAATCGCCGGCATCACCAATCTTCTTGTCGACCAGCACCGAGGCATGGGCGCTGACCGCCACGACCTCTTCGCCGAGCAGGAAGCGCGCCATGTCGAAATCATGGATGGTCATGTCGCGAAAAATGCCGCCCGAACGCTTGATGTAGTCGATCGGCGGCGCGCCGGGATCGCGCGAGGTGATGGTGACCATCTCGACGGTGCCGATGGCGCCGTCGTCGATCGCCTTGCGCACGGCGGCGAAGTGCGGATCGAAGCGCCTGTTGAAGCCGACCATCAGCGTCGCCTTGGTCTTCTCGACCACGGCCAGGCATTTCTCGACGCGCTTGACGTCGAGGTCGATCGGCTTCTCGCAGAAGATCGCCTTGCCGGCCTTGGCGAAGCGCTCGATCAGATCGGCATGGGTGTCGGTCGGCGTGCAGATGATGACGGCGTCGATATCTCCGGCTTTCTCGATGTCCTCGATGCTGCGCACCTCGGCGCCATAGGCGCTGGCCAGTTCGGTGGCCGCCTTCTCGAACGCATCGGCAACCGCAACCAGTTTGGCCTGCGGATTGGAGCCGACGGCACGGGCGTGGACCTTGCCGATGCGGCCGGCACCGAGGAGAGCGAAGCGAACGGTCATGGGTATTTCCTCTGGGGAATGGGTTGGAGAGAGTTGTCCGCACCTTGCTTTTGGGGAAAGGTGGCAAGGCTATTTTTCGAGCGCGCCAGAAACAGGATGACCATCCTGTTTTAGGCCGCGAGTTCCGCCTCCCCGGTCTTGGCGCCGGTGATGTAGGAGACGATATCGTTTCCGTCGGTGTTCTCCTTGCGCAGATTGGCGACGATGCGGCCGCGCCGGAACACGACGATACGGTCGCAGAGATCGAACACCTGGCGCATATTGTGGCTGATCAGGATCAGCGGCTCGCCATTGTCCTTCAGCGTACGCACGATGTTTTCGACCTGCGCGGTCTCCTGCACGCCAAGGGCGGCGGTGGGCTCGTCCATGATGATCAGCTTGGAGGCGAAGGTCGCCGTCCGGGCGATCGCCACGCACTGGCGCTGGCCGCCTGACATGTGGCGGATGGTGTTGGACAGATTGGGGATCTTCACCGCCGTGCGGACCAGCGCCGCCTCGGTTGCCTTGCGCATGTATTTGCGGTCGAGGATCGAGAACGGGCCGAGGTTGAACAAAACCTTCTCGCGGCCGAGGAACAGGTTCGACGGCACGTCGAGATCGTCGGCCAGCGCCAGATTCTGGAACACGGTCTCGATGCCCGCCGTGCGGGCCTCGATCGGCCCGGCAAAATTCACTTCCTTGCCGTCGAACCAGATCTGGCCGCTGGTGCGCTGCTCGACGCCGGTGATCTGGCGCACGAAGGTCGATTTGCCGGCGCCGTTGTCGCCCATGATGGCGACATGCTCGCCCTTGCGCAGCTCGAAGTTCGCGCCTTCCAGCGCATGCACGCCGCCATAGCGCTTGGTCAGGTTTTCGGTCTTCAGGACGATGTCTGACATGGTCATGCCCTCATTGCCCGCAGGCGTTGGCGCCACTGGTCGAGAACCACCGCACCGACGATGATCACGCCCTTGACCATCTCCTGGTAGTAGGCGTCGAGGCGCAGGAAGGTGAAGCCGGAGATGATGACGCCGAAGATCAGCGAGCCGATCACCGTGCCGATGATCGAGCCGCGGCCGCCCGACAGCGAGACCCCGCCGATGACCGCCATGGCGATGGCGTCGAGTTCGTACATCACGCCCATGCCGGACTGCGCGGTCAGGTTCTTGGAGCTCAGCACCACGGCGGCGAGCGCGGCGAGAATGCCGGCGATGACGTAGACCAGGATCTTGTGATTGGCGATCTTGATGCCGGACATGCGCGCGGCGTCCTCGTTGGAGCCGATCGCGTAACAGTGCTTGCCGTACCTCGTATAGGTCATGATCAGCTGGAACAGGATGGCCAGCGACAGGAAGATGACGACCGGCATCAGGCCTTTGCCGATGCTGGCGAAACTCTCGGTGGGAAACGAGATCGGCTGGCCCTTGGACCACCATTTGGCGATGCCGCGCGCGGTCACCATCATGCCGAGCGTGGCGATGAACGGCGGAATGCGCGTGTAGGCGATCAGCGCGCCATTGACCAGGCCGGCGAAGAGGCCGCAGGCGATCGCCACCAGCAGCGGCACGATGACAGGCAGGTCGGTCCAGCCTTGCGCCAGGAACATCGCCTTGGGATTGGGGTTGCCGTTGACCGTCGCCACCTGGGCGAAGCTCATGGCGATCATGGCGGTCGCGCCGACGATCGAGCCCGAGGACAGGTCGATGCCGCCGGTGATGATGACCTGTGTCACGCCGATGGCGATGATGCCGACGATCGACACCTGCAGGATGATGATCTGCAGGCGCGCTTCGTTGAAGATGCCGCCGACATCGCTGCGTGTGTTGAACAGGAAGCTGTCGCCGAGAAAGATGCGGCCGATGAGTTCGAAGATGACGACGAGAATGACCAGTGCCAGAAAAACATTGAACTCGGCCGGCCATGTGCGCTTCTTCGCATCATAACCGACGCCGCCGACGCCATGAGATGTCTGTGCCACGTATTCTGTCCTCCATCAGCCGCGGTCGCCCTCGCGCCGTGCCGGCGCTGAGGGAGAGAGGGGAGCGGCGCTGTCTTGATCGAGAGCGCCGCTCCGTATCGAACCGCTGGCGGCTCAGTTCTTCTTCAGGAACTTGTCGATGTTGGCTGGTGTCACCAGCTGGAAGGGCACGTAGACCTTGTGCTCGACCTTCTCGCCCTTGGAGAGCTTGAGCGCCGCATCGAGAGCGCCGGCGCCCTGGCCGGCGGCGTCCTGGAACACGGTTACGTCGAGGTCGCCTGCCTGCATGGCCGCCAGCGCGTCCTGGGTGGCATCGACGCCGCCGACGACAACCGCCTTCATGTCGATGTTGCCGGCCTTCATCGCCTGGATGGCGCCGATGGCGCTTTCGTCATTGTTGGCGATGACGCCATCGAACGGCTTGCCGGTCGACAGCCAGTTGGTCATCAGGTTCTGCGCCTCGTCGCGGTTCCAGTTCGACGTCTGCTTGTCGATGATCTTGATGAAGCTGCAATCCGGCGTCGCGATCACATCGTCGATGTCCTTGGTGCGCTGCACGGCGGCCTGGTTGGAAAGCTCGCCCATGATCACATAGACATTGGCTTCCTTCTTGCCGGCTTCCTTGAACAGGCGGCAGACTTCCTTGGTCTCGAGCGTGCCGGAATCGGCTTCGTTCGAGGCGACGAAGGCCTGGTTGTCGGGCAGCGTGTCGACGTTGACCGGCTCGCGGTTGACATAGACCAGCGGGATCTTGGCTGCGGCGGCGGCATCCGACATCGCCTGCGTGGCCGAAGTGTCGACCGGGTTGACGATGATGGCGTCGACGCCCGAAGCGGCGAAGTTCTTGATCTGGTCAAGCTGCTTGGCAACGTCGTTCTGCGCGTCCTCGACCTGCAGCTCGACGCCGCTCATACCCTTGGCCTGCTCGATCATGCCGTTCCGCAGCACGGTCAGGAAGTTGTCGTCGAACTTGGCCATCGACACGCCAACCTTGGCGGCCAGAGCGGATGAACTCATCAGCGCCGCGAAGGCGACGCCTAAAATCAATTTCTTCATTGTGTTTCTCCTCCACATATTGGTGTCCGGTTTCACCGATTTATCCGGAATCCCCGATCTCCCCGGGGAATCTCTCCCTGATGTCATTTCTATTCCGGGTGACGCTTGCCGTTGGCTGGAACGTCAAACCCTCTGTTTGAAACAGATATTCCGGAACGAAAGAACCAAAATATACAGATGATGAAATATTTATTCCATTTCACATCGGGGCGTCAAGGGCGATTCCGCGGCCTGCGGGCCGATTTACGCATCGCTCTGATGGATTCTATCATTTGCCTCGGCACCTCGCGCGGCGGCTGGCTAGATGTTTTCCGGCAGATAGATGTCGAAGGGCAGAAAGGTCTGGCCCGGAGCGTTGGCGGCGCCGGTTTCGATGGCATGCGCCATCAGGTCGACGAGCTCACGGCATAAAGCAGCGAGCGGGGTCGAGATCACCATGGTGAGGATGTTGTCGGCGAGTGCCGCGCGCGACTCGGCGTTGATCTCGTTGCAGACGACCACCGGCATGGTCGCGGGCTTCGCTGCCCGCAGCGCCGAGACCGCGCCTTCCATGCCACCGCCGGCGACGTAGCAGCCGGCAAGATCCGGATAGCGCGCCAGAAGATCGATCATCGCGTCATGGGTCACCTGGTTGGCTTCCAGATTGACCAGCGTTTCAAGCACGCTGAACTCCGGCGCATGCTCGCGGAAGAAGGAGCGAAAGCCGATCTCGCGCAGCTCATGGCCGTGGAAGCGGTGGCTGCCGACGAAGAGGGCGACCTTGCCGGGCCGCTTGGCTGCCTTGGAGATCATCCATGCGGCGGTGCGCCCGACCTTGCGGTTGTCGAGGCCGATATAGCCCTCCCGGATGCCGGCGGCAAAATCGGACAGCACCGAAAAGACCGGCTGCCCTCTCGCCTTCAAGGTTTCCACGACCGCTGTCAGGGTCGGATGGTCCGGACCGACCACGGCGATGGCCCTCGATTTCGCCGCCAGCCTGCGCATCTGCAAGGCGATCTCGTCGGGAGCCAGGGAGCTGGCGAAATCGATGCTCGCAACGCCGCGGAAGCGCTGCGATTGCGAGATGGCCAGTTCGAGTTCCCGCGCGAAGTCACCGTAGAAGGCATCATTGCCCCGCAGCAGCAGGAAGCCCAGGCGGTACTCCGGCAACTCCTGGCGCATGCGCTGCTTGATAAGGCCGGCGGCGTGGTAGCCGATGTCGGTAGCGGTCTCGTAGACGCGGCGCGCTGTCTCTTCGCGCACCGGCAGCCGGTTGTTCAGCACGCGGTCGACGGTGGCGACACTGACGCCCGAGATGCGCGCCAGATCGGATATTGTCGGCCGCTTCACCATGCTTGCCTCGTCGGGTTTGCTCGAGCCCTTCGTACATCATCCTGATGGGAAATGATAGAAACTATCTTTATGATGTTGAGTCTATCATCGGTCGGCGTTACTTTGACGCCTGAAGCCAAGGGATTTCATGGCATTCGCTCTGGCGGATGCCTTTGCCGAGGGAGGCAATCATGTCCACTGCGCCGTCCCGGCGTGATTACAGCCTGATCGGCCGCGACGCCAAGCTCGCCGTCGAGACCGGCCTGTCGGCGGCCGAGTGGTATCACACCGACATACCGCGCAAGCAGATGAAGGAGCTGATGCAGCGCTCCGACGGGCCGGCGATCCGCGATACCGCGATCTGGTTCGCCGCCCTGATCGTCAGTGGCGCCGGCGGCGCCTGGCTCTGGGGCACATGGTGGTGCGTGCCGTTCTTCTTCGTCTATGGCGTGCTCTACGGCTCCTCGACGGATTCACGCTGGCACGAATGCGGTCACGGCACCGCCTTCCGCACGCAATGGATGAACGATGCGGTCTATCAGATCGCCTGCTTCATGATCATGCGCAATCCGGTGACCTGGCGCTGGAGCCACACGCGCCACCACACCGACACCATCATCGTCGGCCGCGACCCGGAAATCTCGGTGATGCGGCCGCCGGATCTGGTTCGCGCCATGCTGGGCTTCGTCGGCGTGCTCGACGCCTGGCATGCGATGAGCGATATGCTGCGCAACGCCGCCGGCACCGTCAGCGCCGCCGAAAAGACCTTCATTCCAGAACAGGAACAGCCCAAGGCGATCCGCGTCGCCCGCATCTGGACGGCGATCTATGCCGCCACCGTCGGGCTGGCGCTCTACACCGGTTCGTTCCTGCCGCTGATGCTGGTCGGCCTGCCTAGGCTCTACGGCGCCTGGCACCATGTCATGGTCGGGCTGCTGCAGCATGGCGGCCTGGCCGACAATGTCACCGACCACAGGCTCAACAGCCGCACCGTCTACATGAACCCGATCAGTCGGTTCATCTACTGGAACATGAACTACCATGTCGAGCATCACATGTTTCCGATGGTGCCCTATCATGCGCTGCCGAGGCTGCACGAACTGATCAAGCACGATCTGCCGGAACCGACACCGTCGATCCTGGCCGGCTACCGCGAGATGATCCCGGTCTTCCTGCGCCAGCTGCGCAACGAGGACTATTTCCTCAAGCGCGAGCTGCCGCCGACCGCACGGCCATATCGCGAGGAATTCCACAACGACACTATCGCCGCCGCGGCGGAATGATCGTGCTTCCATCCGATCCAGACTGTTTATTTAACGCAATTCCGGACGGAAAACCGCTGCGCACTTTTTTGCTTTTGGGAGGACTTGAATGAGCGACTGGGTCGAGGCCTGCGCCACCGGCGACATAGACGAGGAGGATGTGATGCGCTTCGACCATGGCGGCCGCACCTTCGCCATCTATCGCAGCCCCGACGACGAGTTCTTCGCCACCGACGGCCTTTGCACGCATGAAAAGGTGCACCTGGCCGACGGGCTGGTGATGGATGACATCATCGAATGCCCCAAGCACAATGGGCGCTTCAACTACAAGACGGGTGACGCCCGCGGCGCCCCGGTCTGCATCAATCTCAAGACCTATCCGGTCAAGGTCGATGCCGGCAAAGTCCTGATCCAGATCGGATGACCGATATGGCGGGGGGGATGCTCATCATCGGCGCCGGCGAATGCGGCGGGCGGGCGGCATTGGCGCTGCGCGACCTCGATTATCAGGGGCA
>NZ_RZQT01000319.1:0-206 GCF_003998485.1 Mesorhizobium sp. M7A.F.Ca.CA.001.04.2.1 | reverse complement strand
TCCGACCAGATCGTCGTCGCGACGATTCCCAGCCTCGATGGCGAGGAGATCGAGCCTTACGCCAACCGGCTGTTCCGCTTCTGGAAGCTCGGCCAGGCGAAGGAAAACAATGGCGTCCTGCTGCTGGTGGCCCCGAACGACCGCAAGATGCGCATCGAGGTCGGCTATGGGCTGGAAGGCACGCTGACCGACCTGCACACCAAGCT
>NZ_RZQT01000318.1:0-240 GCF_003998485.1 Mesorhizobium sp. M7A.F.Ca.CA.001.04.2.1 | reverse complement strand
CTCGGCGGGCACGGTCGATCTGTCGGGCATGAATGACGGGCCGATCAGCTCGGTGCTCCACGTCACCGACGATGCCGGCAACACGGCCTCGGCCAACGGCGCCGCCATCGACCTCGACACCTCGGCGGACCTGGGTGCGCCGCTGACGCTGTCGATCACCGACACGACGATCAACAATTCGGAGAAGACCGCGGTTGCCTTCACGGTCTCCGGGATCGACGCGGATGTGGCCGGCGCGGA
>NZ_RZQT01000317.1:0-244 GCF_003998485.1 Mesorhizobium sp. M7A.F.Ca.CA.001.04.2.1 | reverse complement strand
TTCGACCGGATCGACTGGAGCAACCGGCTCTACCGGCGCCACAGGTGCAACCGGTAATACCGGAGCAACTGGCTCGACCGGATCGACAGGTTCGACCGGCTCTACTGGGGCAACAGGTTCGACCGGATCGACCGGAGCAACCGGCTCGACCGGCGCCACAGGAGCAACCGGTGATACCGGAGCAACTGGCTCGACCGGATCGACAGGTTCGACCGGCTCTACTGGGGCAACAGGTTCGACCGGA
>NZ_RZQT01000031.1:0-60053 GCF_003998485.1 Mesorhizobium sp. M7A.F.Ca.CA.001.04.2.1 | reverse complement strand
ATGAACGACAAGGACGTCATCGCCGCTGCCGACGAGCACGGCATCGCCATGGTGTTTACGGGCGTCCGGCATTTCAGGCATTGACGCACTTCTTCCTTCTCTCCTTGCGGGGTGAGAAGCGGTTCGCGCAGCAAACGAAAAGCCAATTGCTTGGCTTTTCGAGCTTCGAACGCCCTGAGCCCGCGAAGGGCCGGGCGGTGGACGATCCGCCCTGCCGGGTCCCCGCTGCTCCGCAGCGTCCCGGCGTTCGCCAGCCTTTCATCGTGCCACTCAATCCGCCGGCCGGTCCGCTGGATAGGGCGTCTTGACCAGGATCGCCATGCCGATCCCGAGGAACAGCACGATCACCGCCATGCCGAGCCGTGCCGAGCCGCTGGCCAGGGTGACGGACGCGACCATGAACGGCGCCAGGAAACTGGTCGCCCGTCCAGCCAGCGCATAAATGCCGAAATAGCGGCCGGATTCTGCGGCCGTGACGCTGCGCGCCATGTAGGATCGCGACGACGCCTGCACCGGCCCGAAAGCCACACCGATCAACAGGCCGAAGAAGATGTAGGCCTTTTCCGCTGCCGTGCCGAACAGGCCACCGCTGTCCGGTCCAGGCATCATCCAGAGGCCGAACAAAGTATAGCCCGGTCCGGTCGAGACGATGCCGATCGTGGCGATGCTGAGCAGGACCAGCGAGATCATGACGATGGTTTTTGAGCCAAGCGCCGTATCGAGACGGGCTGCAACCAGGCAGCCGAAGATGGCGACGACGTTGAGAATGATGCCGAAAATACCGATTTCGGTGATCGACCAGTGGAACATCGCTGCTGCGAAAGTGCCCCCCAGCGCCAGCACCGCATTGACACCGTCCTGATAGATCATGCGGGCGACAAGGAAGCGGAAGATGCCGCTGCGCTTGCGCACCTCGCCCAGCGTCACTTTCAGCTCCGCCAACCCCTCTCGCACCGCAGGGCCGATCGACAGGCCCTTGATGGCATCGGGGGTGAAAAAGAACATCGGCAGGATGAACAGGAAGTACCAGCCGGCTGACAAAGGCCCGGTTGCGCGCGCGTCCTCGCCGAGCTTCGGGTCGAGCCCAAAGAGCGGGTCGGTGCCGATGATCGTCTTGCCGGTCTCCGGCGAACCGGCCAAGCAAGCGACGACGAAGATCAGCGCGATCATGCCGCCGAGATAACCAAGGCCCCAGGCCATGTTGGAGATTCGGCCGATCTCGCTCTTCGGCACCAGGCGCGGCATCATCGAATCGTTGAACACGGTCGAAAACTCGGCCGCGACCGACGCCAGCGAAAAGAACAGCACGACCAGGAAAAGGTTCGAACCGGGGGCCGCGAACCAAAGCATGCAAAGGCAGGTGACCTTGACCGCGGCAAAGAATGTGATCCAGGGCTTGCGCGGGCCGGTCTGGTCGGCAATCGAGCCGAGGATGGGCGACAGCACGGCGATGACAAGACCTGCCGCGGCAATGCCGTAGCCCCAGGCCGCCTGGCCGGTCTCCGGATCGCTCGCCATGCGCGAGACGAAGTAAGGTCCGAAGATGAAGGTCGTCACGACCGTGAAGAACGGCTGCGCCGCCCAGTCGAACAGCATCCATCCCCAGATGCCGCGCCCGGACGCACGCTGCACTGTCTCTACCGTCATCATGATCCCTCGGCACCGGTTCCGTGTCGGGCGCCATGTCTGCATGTTTCATGCGCTCATGCAATGAACGAAGCTCGGTGCCGTACCCTTGACGTTGCCGGGCGTTCACTGTTCGAAAGCCATGCAACTGGCTTTCGTCCGCTACGCGAACCAAGCCCGTGTTTTTCTCGTGGGGGAAGTCGGACCGTAGGTCCGGCGCCGTCCTCCACCCCCTGCTTCGCAACGATTGTCGCCGGCGTGATTTCTTGATTATTAAGTTGACTCTTTTTGTCCGCTTTGACTAATTGCGCTCGCGCAGGGCCGGAACGGTGACCGGCCGAACTGCTCGAAATTGGTCTGACAGGGAATAAGAGATGACGATTGGTCGACAGGCATTGCTGCGCATTCAGGCAAGGCGATTGATTGCGAGCAGTGCCTTGATAGCGGCATCTTTTGGAATGGTGGGGACCGGCCGGGCCCAGGACGTTTCGCCGGACGATGCAACTCAACTGGAAACGATCGTCGTCACCGGCAAGTCGGACCGCGTTGGCGGGCCCGATCAAACGATCGTCGCGAAGGATACGGCGACCGCCACCAAGACCGATACGCCGATCGTCGACGTTCCCGCCTCGGTTTCAGTTGTAACCCAAAAGGAACTGGAGGCGCGCCATGTCGAAAGCCTCCAGCAGGCCGTGGCCTACACATCCAGCGTCCTCACCGACGAGTTCGGCAACGATGACCGATACGACTATATTCGCATCCGCGGTTTCGACCAGACATCGCTCGGTACCTATCGCGACGGCCTGACGGCGCGCATCCCCGCATGGTTCACGGCCAGCCGTCTCGAACCTTACGGACTTCAGCGCGTGGAGGTCCTGAAGGGATCGACATCGACGCTATTTGGTCTCAACGGTCCTGGCGGACTGGTGAACGCCATCACCAAGCGGCCGCTGGACCAGAAGCAGGGGGAGATTTACACGTCCTATGGCGACGGCACCAAGGAGATTGGCGTTGATTTTGGCGGGCCGATCGACCCCGATGGCGTGTGGACCTATCGGCTTACCGGGCTGGCCAAGGATGGCGATCAAGGATGGGATTATTCCAACGACGACCGGCTTTACATCGCACCCGCGTTGACCATCAAGCCCGAGGAAGGAACCTCGCTCACCATCCTGACTGACTATTACAAGCGAGATGGCACAGGCGCACGCGGCACCCCCGCCGGCGCCAATATCGACATCGGCACCTTCCTGGGCGAGCCGGATTTCAACCGCTTCAACACCGAGCAGGTCGATATCGGCTACCAGTTCGAACATGAATTCAACGAGAATCTCACCTTCCGCTCCAATGCCCGCTACACGCATTTGAGCCTCGACTACGCCGAGGTCTACGGCGCGTCGCTTGACCCCACGGCGGACCGCACGGCATTTTCCGTCGGCGGCCTGTCCAACCGCTATGCCTTTGACAATCAGTTGCAATACGATACGGGCTGGGACCGGGTCGCCAGCAAGACGCTTGTCGGCGTCGACTACGCCAACGACAACACCCGCGAAAACATCCTCTTCGGCACCGCCGGCCCCATCGACATCGACAACCCGACCTATTGCGGTCTGTCCTGCATCAACCTCGGCCCCTATGTGAACTGGCGGGTCAAGCAGCAGGCGGTCGGTGTCTATGCCCAGGAGCAATTGACGTTTGACGACCGCTGGATCGTCACCCTGGGCGGGCGCTGGGACCGTGTCCATACGACGGCGGACTATCTCGATCTGGGAACGCAGGACGACGACACCGCATCGGCCTTCACCAAGCGCGCTGGCCTGACCTACAAATTCACGCCGAACCTCGCGGTCTACGCCAACTATTCGGAAAGCTTCCAGCCGCTCGTGTCGCCAAGCGCCAACGGGTATGCGGTCTCGGGCTCGTTGAAGCCTCAGGAGGGCAAACAGTATGAGGCAGGCATCAAGTACAAGCCCGACGGCTTCGACGGCCTGTTCACAGCCGCGGTCTTCGACCTTACCCAAACCAATGTTCCGACCTATGTCACGCCTGTTGTCCAGCAGCAGATCGGCAAGGTTGGCGTCCGCGGCATCGAACTCGAGGGCAAGGCCGCCATCGCGGAAAACCTGAACCTGACGCTTGCCTATTCCTACTGGGATGCCGAGATCCTGGAAGACGGCATTGGCGGGAATGCCGGCAATCGGCCGCAGCGCGTTCCTCGCCACCTGGCGTCAGCCTGGGTTGACTATACGCTTCCCGAGGAAGGACCGCGTGGCGACCTGACCATCGGCGGCGGCCTGCGCTATATCGGACAAACCTACGGGGATGACGCGAACACCATTTCGATTGGCGGCTACGCACTGGTGGATGCGGCGATTAGCTACAAGATGACCAAGGACGTGACGTTGGCCTTGAACGCAACGAACCTGTTCGACCGGAAGTATCTGACAACCAGCTATTACGGGACCGAATTCTACGGCGACCGGCTGAAAATCGTCGGCACCCTCAAACATTCCTGGTGAGCTTGCTGAACGCCAAGCGCCGACAACATTGGAAAAGCCGCCACACGCACCCGACAATGCGTGTGGCAATCATCGACGGTTCACATCCCCGTCAGATCGCTCATCAGCCCCGACGCCACCGACAGCCGCGACACGGTGATGTCGCCGCCCTCGGTCAACGCCTGCAGCCGCTCGCGGATGCGCGCCACCCGCTCGCCGCCGGCGTCCAGCCAGGCAGCCACCGGATCGGCCGTCTTGGCGTGGCCGGTGAGCGCCGCCACCGCGATGCCGCGCCGTGCCGCATCGATCGTGTCGGTGGCGCGCGAAAGCGCCAGCTGATCGTAGTAGTCCGATGGCGTGATCGAGCGTGCGGCATCCTCGACACGCGGAATGCGGAAGGCATCGCTGACGGCGAAGAACGCCTTGGCCGCGGCGACGATATCGGCGCCGGCGGTGCGCGCCGTCAGCGCGATGTCGGGGATGAGTTCCGCCACCTCGCTCAGTGCCAGCTGCCCGGCCAAGCTTTCCGGCGCGCCGGCCTTGAACAGCCCATGCCGCTTCTCCTCGATGCGCTCGCGTGAAAAGGCCGGCAGCAGCGAAACGAGCTTGGGCTCCAGCGCCTTGCGGGCTTCCTGCAACTCGGCAATGCGCTGGCTGAGGGGTGCCGTGCCGGCATCGTTCTTCAGATACCAGCCGCTGGTCACATAGATCAGCCGGCTGACCATCTGATAGAGATCGAGCTGCACCTGGCCGTCGATCTGGTTGTCGAGCGCGTCGATCTCGCGATAGAGCGCCGGCAAGGCAAAACCGTCACGCACCACCGCGAAGGTCCGCACCACGTCGGCGGCGGTGCGCCCGGTGGCCTCCTGCAGCCGGTTGACGAAGGACGGGCCGCCGCGATTGACCAGATCGTTGGCGACGACCCGTGTGATGATCTCGCGGCGCAGCCTGTGGCCATGGATCTCGGCGGCATATTTCTTCGCCATCTGGTCGGGAAAATAGCCCATCAGGTCGCGGTCGAAATGCGCGTCATCAGGCACGTCGCTGGCGACGATGTCGGAAAACAGCACAATCTTGGCATAGGCGAGCAGCACGCCGAGTTCGGCTCTGGTCATCGGTTCGCCACGCGCTTCGCGCTCGGCCAGCGCTGCCGGCGACGGCAGCGTCTCGACGGCACGGTCGAGCAGGCCGCGCGCCTCCAGCGCTGTCATGAAACGGCTCTGATGCGCGATGTCGGCGAGGCCACGCTTGCGGGCGATCGAAAGCGCCAGCGTCTGCTGGTAGTTGTTGGACAGCACCAGCGAGCCGACCTCCTCGGTCATCTCGGCCAGCAGCTTGTTGCGTGCCGGGCGTGTCAACGATCCCTTGCGCATGGCGGAAGCCAGCGCGATCTTGATGTTGACCTCCACGTCGGAGCAGTTGACGCCGCCCGAATTGTCGATGGCGTCGGAGTTGCAGCGGCCGCCATTCATGCCGAACTCGATGCGCGCCCGCTGCGTGACGCCGAGATTGGCGCCCTCGCCGATCACTTTCGCCCGGACGTCGAGCGCGGTGATGCGAATGGCATCGTTGGCGCGGTCGCCGACCTCGGCATTGGTCTCGGTCGATGCCCTGAGATACGTGCCGATGCCGCCGAACCACAGAAGATCGACCGGCGCTTTGAGGATGGCGGTCATGATCTCGACCGGCGTGGCGGTGGTCTTGGCCAGGCCGATCGCCGCCGCCGCCGCCGCCGGCAAGGTGATCGATTTCTGGTTGCGCGAGACGATGATGCCGCCTTCCGACAGTTTCGTCTTGTCGTAGTCCTGCCAGCTCGAACGCGGCAGCGCGAACATGCGCTCGCGCTCGGCCATCGAGGCTGCCATGTCGGGATCGGGATCGATGAAGATGTCGCGATGGTCGAAGGCCGCGATCAGCCGGGTTTTCGGGGACAAAAGCATGCCGTTGCCGAACACGTCGCCCGACATGTCGCCGACCCCAACGACGGTGAAGGACGAGGTCTGGATGTCGCGGTTGATCTCGCGGAAATGCCGCTTGACCGCTTCCCAGGCGCCCTTGGCGGTGATGCCCATCTTCTTGTGGTCATAGCCGGCCGAGCCGCCGCTGGCGAAGGCGTCGTCGAGCCAGAAGCCGTGCTTCTCCGAGATCGCGTTAGCGGTATCGGAGAAGGTCGCCGTGCCCTTGTCGGCGGCAACGACGAAATACGGATCGTCCGGGTCGCGTCTGATAACGCCGGCCGGCGGGATGACGCCGTCGAGGCCGATATTGTCGGTGATCGACAGCAGGCTGGAGACGAAGTTCTTGTAGGCCGAAGTACCGGCCTCGAAGATCGCGTCGCGGCCGGCGCTCATCGGCAGCTTCTTCGGATAGAAGCCGCCCTTGGCGCCCACCGGCACGATGACGGCATTCTTGACCTGCTGTGCCTTGACCAGGCCGAGCACCTCGGTGCGGTAGTCCTGGGCGCGGTCGGACCAGCGCAAGCCACCGCGCGCCACCGGACCGAAGCGCAGATGCAGACCTTCGACCTCGGAGCCGTAGACGAAGATCTCCCGCCACGGCCGCGGCGCCGGCAAGCCCTCGACCGCGTGCGAGTCCAGCTTGATCGCCAGCGACTGGCCCTTTTCTTTCGTATCGGCAACGAAATGATTGGTGCGCAGCGTGGCTTCGATCAGATTGAGGTAGCGCCGGATGATGGTGTCGTCGTCGATGTTCGGCACATCCTCCAACGCATCCTTGATCTTGGCCTTGAGATGCTTTGCGGCCACCACGCCTTCGGTCTCGGCTGTCGGACCAAGCCGGGCGATGAACAGCGCATGCAGGCCACGCGCTATGTCGGGATAGCGGTTGAGCGCGGCGGCGATGAAATCCTGGCTTTGCGGAATGCCGACCTGCTGCAGATAACGGCCATAGGCGCGCAGGATGGTGATCTCGCCAGACCACAGGCCGGCGGTCTGGGCGAGGCCGTTATAGCCGTCATTGTCGACGTCGCCGCGCCAGACGGAGAGGAACGCATCTTCGAACAGCGCGCCGCCATCGGTCAGGTCGATCGGCTGGCCGTAGCTGTTCTCAAGCTCCATGTCATGAATAAAGACTAAGCCGGGCCGATCACTATTGATCGTGCCGACCTGGTCGTCGCCGACCTCGAAAGTGCGCTCGCTGATGACGCGGAAGCCGATGTTTTCCAGCACCGGCACGCGGCGCGACAGCGCCACCGGGCTGCCGTGGTGATAGATCTTCAGCGATGCCTGGTGCGGCTTCTGCTCGGCATGGCGATAATAGTCGATGGCGATCGGATTGCCGGCGCTGATCTTGGCAATGCGCCCGGCATCGGCCAGCGCCACCGCCGCGCTGAACGAATCGCGGTAGCTTTCCGGCAGCCGCGCGGCAATCGCCTTCAAAGCCTGGTCGCCGCCACTGGCCTCGGCCGCATCGGAAAGGGCGTCCTCCCAGGTACGCACGATGTCGCGGATCGCCGCCTCTATCGTCGCTTGCTCGACCTTCGGCGTCTTGCCGCCGGAGCGGCCGATGATGAAGTGCACGCGCGCCAGCCCGCCCTCGGGAAAGGCCGGGTAGTAGGCCGACAGCCGGCCTTCGAATACGGTTTTCAGATAGGAGCCAATCTTCTCGCGCACGACGCTGTCGTAACGGTCGCGCGGCACGAAGACGAGGATTGAGACGAAACGGTCGAACTGGTCGGCGCGCACCAGCGCCCGCACGCGTGGCCGCTCGACCAGGCCCAGAATGGCGGCGGCATGTTTGCGCAGGATCGGCACCGGCACCTGGAACAGTTCGTCGCGCGGATAGCTCTCTAAAACGTTGATCAGCGCCTTGCCGGAGTGATCGTGCCTGTCGAAGCCGGACTTGGCGATGATGGTTTCGGCTTTTGACCTCAGATACGGGATCTTCATCACCGAGCGCGTGTAGGCGGTCGAGGTGAACAGGCCGACGATGCGCAATTCGCCCGCGAGCGTACCCTTGGCGGTGTAGGTCTTGATGCCGATGTAATCGAGATAGATGCGGCGGTGCACGGACGACTTGGCATTGGCCTTGGTGACGATCAGCGGCTCCGGCCCATGCAGGAAGGCGCGGATCTCCGGCGTCGTCGTTACCGCTTCGGTGCCGCGCCTGAGCACCAGCACGTCGGGATCGGACAGGATGCCGAGGCCAGGCTTTTCAGCGCGCTCCAGCGTGCCGCTTTCCTCGCCGCCGGTGTATTTGAACTCGCGCATGCCAAGGAAGGTGAAATTGTCGTCGCGCAGCCACTCCAGGAAGGCGAGAGCCTCGGCAACGCTCTTCTTGTCGAGCGGCACGGCCGTATAGCGGAATTCCGAGATCGCCTGATCGAGGCGGGCCAGCATTGGCCTCCAGTCGTGAACGGCGGCATGAACCTGGCCAAGGATCTTGCGCAGCCGCTCGCTCAATCCGCTCGCCTGCTCGGATGTCAGCCGCGGGATGTGGACATGGATGACGCTCAGCCGGTCGTGGCTGCCATCGTCCTTGGCGAAATTGCCGTCGCCGAGGATTTCTTCCACGCCGCCCTTGCCGTGGCGCACGACGATAACCGGATGGGTGACCAGGGTCGGTTCGCCCGATGTCTCGGTGATCTCGCCGAGGATGGAATCGAACAGGAACGGCATGTTGTCGTTGACGACCGTGACAACCGTCATCGGGCGGCCGTCTCGCACAACGCCCGAATCGGCATCGACGGCGACGACGCACTCGCCTTTCCTGTGAGTGGCGACTGCCTGGCCGGCGAGATCGGCAGCCCGCTCCAGGTCGGCCACATCGTAGGGAGCAATGTCTTCAGCTGGCGCGCGGGCGAGCAGATAGTCTGCAAGCCTGGCTGGCCTTTCCTCCGCTTTAAGCGCTGCCGTGGCTTTTTTCTTCGGCTTGCTCGCGGATTTCACGCTGGCCATGACGCACGTCCCTCCCGTCGAATGCTTTTACGACTATGGTAGCAGATGACCGCTGTTTGGCGACAAAGGTTTGACGGCTTGCCAAGAATTATCGGAATTTGGCGACAAGATGCCGCGCAACGAGGAGAAATGACCCATGACCGGTAAAATCAGCGCGCTTGATCTTGGCCAGGGAGAGCTGAGCGAGGCGACAAAAACCTATTTCGCCAAATGCGAGGAGAAGCTCGGCCTCGTCCCCAACGTGCTCAGGGCCTATGCCTTCGACGACAAGAAGCTGCGCGCCTTCACCGACATGTACAACGATTTGATGCTGGGTGAGTCCGGCCTGTCGAAGCTGGAGCGCGAAATGATCGCGGTCGCCGTCTCCTCGATCAATCATTGCTATTATTGCCTGACCGCGCACGGCGCGGCGGTGCGCCAGCTCTCCGGCGACCCGCCGCTCGGTGAAATGATGGTGATGAATTTCCGCGCCGCCGATCTTTCGCCCAGGCAGACGGCAATGCTCGAATTCGCCGTCAAGCTGAGGCAAGAGCCGGCCAAGATCGTCGAGGCCGACCGGGCCGCGCTGCGTCAGGCCGGCTTCACCGATCGCGACATCTGGGACATCGCCTCGACCGCTGCCTTCTTCAACATGTCGAACCGAGTGGCTGCGGCAATCGATATGCGGCCGAACGACGAATACCACGCCATGGCAAGGTGACGGATTGCGGCAGGGGCGAGACCGGGGCGTTATATTAGCAGTGTCGCATTCTCGTTGCTTGTTTGCCGGTTTGGTCCGATGATCGGCAGGCGGCATGACCGCATGCCGGTTCGATGCCGCTCACCAAGGGAGGAGAACATGGCGAAGTATCTCTACGTCTATCATGGCTCGGGCAAGATGCCGACCGACGAGGCCGAGCGGAAGGCCGCAATGGACGCCTGGAACGGCTGGTACGGCAAGCTCGGCTCGGCCGTGGTCGACGGCGGCAATCCGGTCGGCATGTCGAAGATGGTGCTGCCCGGCGGCAAGGTCGAGAACAATGGCGGCAGCAATCCGGCCGCCGGCTACACGATCGTCGAAGCGAAAGACATCGACGATGCCGTCGCCAAGGCCAAGGACTGCCCGATCCTGATGAACCCGGCCTTCAGCGTCGAGATCGCGCCGATCATTGAAGTGATGTGACGCGCCGGCTCAGGACCGCGTCGCTATGGCGGCCGCCGCACCGGCCATCGTCGTGGCGCTGATGCGATTGGCGATCTTCATGGCGCGCTTGCTCTTCAAAAGCTTGCGCGCCTGTGATGCGGCGAGCACCCAGGCGAGATCGATGGCGACCAGCACCACGGCCATGGTCGCCGTCAGCTCGACCCAGCCGACGATGCTGACCGAAGCGAGGTCGATGATGGTCGGCAGCAGCGCCAGGTAGAACATCATGATCTTGGGATTGCCGAGCGTCACCGCCATGCCGGCGAAGAACAGTTTTATCGCCGAATCCTCGCGCGGCATCTCGCCCTCTTTTGCATCGACAGGCGCGGTCCACATCTTCCAGGCGAGGTAAGCGAGATAGGCAACGCCGACCCATTTCACCACGACGAAGGCGAAATGGAAGGTCTGCGCCACGACAGCCAGCCCGAACACCGCCAGCGATAGCCAGATGCCCTCGCCGATCCACATGGCGAGCAGGAACGGGAACACGTCGCGAAACCCTTTCGAGATGACGCGGGCGACAAGCGCCGCGATCGATGGCCCGGGCGAGCCCGCGGCAACGAACAGAGCGGCGGCGAAAATCAGGAGCGAGGTGGGATGCATAACCGGGTCTCTGGTTGAAAACCTTCGATTTCGGATATTAACGCAAGTGGCTCGGCTGCGGTAGCACCGACAAAAGACCCTTGTCGGTCCGGCATGTCGCGGCTAGAAAGGCCATCGCGAAACAATTTTGAGCTTCACTTTGCCTACGTAACCGCCGGTCTCGCCAACTCCCCCGACACACTGCATGACACCGCATTTGCGGTATCTGTTTTCATTTTCATGTGTTCTTCTGGGCGGCGGTTCGAGACCGGTTTGGCACTGCTGAACCGTTGTTGCGCGCTGCCGCCCGTGACATCCGATTTCCAATCATAGCAAGCGACCGCCACGCCGCGCCCGCATGGGCATCTCGACATCGCCGGCCTGATGAACTTCCCGACGGGAAGGGCTTATCGGCATGTCTGGACTTCTGCGTATCCACTGGGCAATCGCGCCCAAGACCGCACCTCGACCGCTCATCAATTGCAACCGCTGCGGCACCGTGAGGGCCTATTGCAGCAGCGGAAAGTTCCGCGTCAACGCCAATGGCAAACGCATCGACGTGTGGCTGATCTATCGCTGCATCGACTGCGACAATTCCTGGAATTTCGGCATTTTCGAACGCTGCAACCGCCGCGACATCGACCCGGCGCTGCTGGCGGCGCTCGAAAGCAACGATCCTGCACTCGCTCACCGTCATGCCTTCGATGCGGTGGCGTTGCGCAACCGGATCGGGCGCGTCGAGGAGTTCTCCGATGTCAGCGTTCACAAGCGCAGGCTCGGCGACACCAGGGAAGCCGCGACCGTGTTGGAACTCCAGCTCGGGCTCGAAATGCCGACATCGCTGCGGCTCGACCGGCTGCTCGCAAGCGAACTTTGCATCTCGCGATCACGGCTTCAGGCGCTGGAGGAGAAGCGGCTGCTCATCGTTGACCCGGATGGAGCAAAGGCCCTGCGCAAGCCGGCCCGTGCGGGAAACACGATCCGCATCGATCTGGCCGGCGAGGCCGATCGGCAGGCCATCATCGCGGCTGCCGGTGGATGAACGAAAAAGGGGCGGAACACTGGTTGCTCCGCCCCTCTCCGCTGTTGGAAAAAATAAGAGCTTACGCCGCGCCGACCACCTTGGACGACTTCTCGAACCGCTTGCGCTCGTTCGGATCGAGATAGAGCTTGCGCAGCCGAATGGTCTTCGGCGTCACTTCGACCAGCTCGTCGTCCTGGATCCAGGCCAGCGCGCGTTCCAGCGTCATGCGGATCGGCGGGGTCAGCTTGACCGCCTCGTCCTTGCCGGCGGCACGGATGTTGGTCAGCTTCTTGCCCTTGAGCACGTTCACTTCAAGGTCATTGTCGCGGCTATGGATGCCGATGATCATGCCCTGATACACCTTGACGCCCGGATCGATGACCATCGGGCCGCGATCTTCCAGGTTCCACATGGCGTAGGCGACCGATTCGCCCTGTTCGTTGGAAATCAGCACGCCATTGGTGCGGCCTGGCAGCTCGCCCTTGTAGGGCTCATAGGCATGGAAAAGCCGGTTCATCACGGCGGTGCCGCGCGTGTCGGTCAAAAGCTCCGACTGGTAGCCGATCAGGCCACGGGTCGGCGCATGGAAGACAATGCGCTGACGATTGCCGCCGGATGGGCGCAGTTCGACCATCTCGGCCTTGCGCTCGGACATCTTCTGCACGACGACGCCGGCATGCTCCTCGTCGACGTCGATGACGACTTCTTCGACCGGCTCCAACAATTCGCCATTCTCGCCCTTCTGCATGACGACGCGCGGACGCGACACGGCGATTTCAAAGCCTTCGCGCCGCATCGTCTCGATCAGCACGGCCAGCTGCAATTCGCCGCGGCCGGAGACGAAGAACGAATCCTTGTCAGGCGATTCCTCGATCTTCAGCGCGACATTGCCTTCGGCTTCGCGCAGCAGGCGGTCGCGGATGACGCGGCTGGTCACCTTGTCGCCTTCGGTGCCGGCCAGCGGACTGTCGTTGACCAGGAACGACATGGTCACGGTCGGCGGATCGATCGGCTGCGCATGCAGCGGTTCGCTCACGCTCGGGTCGCAGAACGTGTCGGCGACGGTGCCCTTCGACAAGCCGGCAATGGCGACGATGTCGCCCGCCTGCGCTTCTTCGATCGGCTGGCGCTCAAGGCCGCGGAAGGCCAGGATCTTGGAAATACGGCCGGTTTCGATCTGGGTACCGTCATGGTGCAGCACCTTGACCGGCTGGTTGGCCTTCAGCGTGCCGCTCTCGATGCGGCCGGTGATGATGCGGCCGAGAAACGGATTGGCTTCCAGGATGGTGCCGATCATGCGGAACGGACCGGGATGAACGGTCGGCTCCGGCACATGCTTGATGACGAGGTCGAACAGCGGCGCCAATTGCTGGTCCTTCGGTCCTTCCGGATTTTCCGAAACCCAGCCATCGCGGCCTGAGCCGTACAGAATCGGGAAGTCGAGCTGCTCGTCGGTGGCGTCGAGCGCTGCGAAAAGGTCGAACACCTCGTTGACCACCTCGACATGACGGGCGTCCGGGCGATCGATCTTGTTGATGACGACGATCGGCTTCAGGCCGACCTTGAGCGCCTTGCCGACGACGAATTTGGTCTGCGGCATCGGCCCTTCGGCGGCATCGACCAGCACGATGGCTGAGTCCACCATCGACAGGATGCGTTCGACCTCGCCACCGAAATCGGCGTGGCCGGGGGTGTCGACGATGTTGATGCGGGTATCCTTCCAGTCGACCGAGGTCGCTTTGGCCAGGATGGTGATGCCGCGCTCCTTTTCGAGGTCGTTGGAATCCATGGCGCGCTCGGCCACGCGCTGATTGTCTCGGAAGGAGCCGGACTGCTTCAAAAGCTGGTCGACCAGGGTGGTCTTTCCATGGTCGACGTGCGCGATGATCGCGATATTACGGATTTTCATGTTCTGGTCTCGGAAGCGTTGCAGGCAGCAGGCCAAAAGGCGCTGCCTCTTTCGGTTGCGCGGCTCATACAGGGTTTTTCGCAGTTGCGAAAGAGGAGGCGCGTCACCAAATACTCATCAAATCTTAAGCATCTGCGTGTGAGATGATTTTGTTAACCAAGGCGGGAACCCTTCGGGGCCCGGGCAGTTCGAACATCATGACCGACAAACTCAACCGATTCTGGCCGCTCATCGCCTCTGTTGCCTTCGCCGTCCTGCTGGCGGCCAACGCCGCGCAGTCGGCCGCGACGACGAAGGAATCACGGCCTGCCTTGCCGTCAGAGGCACAGTCGGCCGAGCAGATTTTCGCCGACGCGCCCGACGGCGTCGACCCGGTGGTGACCGGCCCGGTCAGCGCCGCCTTCAAGCAGCGGCAGGACGCCGCCAACTGCGACAGCGCCGTCTGGCCGAATATCTCCATGGTCTGCTACCCGGACTAAGACATCGCGCGCCCTAGACGCGCGACACCTTTCCATCAGCGCGCGCTTATGCCGACCGTACCGGGTCGAGCGTCACCTTGTAGAGTTCATTGTCGTCGCGATCCATCAGCCGCACCGTCATCTGCTCGCTGGCGCCTGAAATATCGACCAGCCCGAAGAATTGCAGACCTGCCGAGGGCGGCAGGTTCTGTCCCTGTTCGGCGGTCGGCGCCTTGATGAACTTCAGCTCCGGACCGAACGTCATGTCGAAATCGTTCGGCCCGAATGTTCCGGCATGGATCGGACCCGAAACGAATTCCCAGAACGGATTGAAATCCTGGAACTGCGCCTTGTCCGGGTTGTAATAATGCGCGGCCGTGTAATGCACGTCGGCGGTGAGCCAGACGGTGTTGCTGATGCCGGCATTCTTGATGAAGCGCAGCAGGTCGGCGATCTCGAGCTCACGCCCTTTTGGCAAGCCATTGTCGCCATTGCTGACTGCTTCGGCACCAACCTTCTTGGTGCCGTCGTCCCAGACGACGAGGCCGAGCGGCATGTCGGCGGCGATGATTTTCCAGGTCGCCTTCGAATTCGCCAGTTCGCGCTTCAGCCATTTCGTCTGCTGTTCGCCGAGCATGCGCGATTGCGGCGTCATCTCATCCTGCATGTCGGGACCATTGGGGCCGCGATAGGAGCGCATGTCGAGGAAGAACACGTCGAGCAGCGGCCCGTAGGCGATCTTGCGATACACGCGGCCGGGCTCGGAAGGTTCGTAGCGGATCGTCGTCATCTCGTGGAAAGCCCGCGCCGCACGGGCCGCCAGCACGTGGATGGATTTTTCCGTATAGCGGCTGTCGGCGCTGAGATCCTTCGAATCCGACCAGTTGTTCAGGACTTCATGGTCATCCCACTGGTAGAAAGTCGGGCAGATGGCGCTGAGACCGAGCACGTTCCTGTCCATCATGTTGTATTTCCACTGGTCCCGGTATTCGTCCAGCGTCTCGGCAACCTTGCGCTTGCCGTCGATCAGCACGACGTTCTTCCACTTGCCGCCGCCGGGCAGGTCGACCTCGTCCTTCATGGCGCCGTCGGCATAGATGGTGTCGCCCGAATGAAGGAAGAAGTCGGGCGTGTGCTTGCCGATCGTGGCGTAGGTCTTCATGCCGGTCTCATCGATGCCCCAGCCCTGGCCGGCGGTGTCGCCCGACCAGGCAAAGCGGATGTCGCGCTTCGAGGCCGGCGCCGTCCTGAAGCGCCCGGTGATCGGCTCGGAAACGGCGTTGATGTCGGCGAGATCGGCTGCCGTCATGCGATAGAAGATATCCTGGTCCGAAGCGAGGTCGGTGAGCAGCCGCTTGACGGTGTAGTCGCTGGCCGGCGACGTATCGAGCGACGCCAGGCGTGTCGCAGTGGCGAAGTTCTCCGTCGACGACACTTCGAACATGACGCGCGACGGGCGATCGGTGCGCGTCCACACCATGCCGCTGGTGGCGTCGACATCGCCGGACTGGACGCCATGGGTGAAGGCCGGCCGCTGACTGGCGCGCGAATAGTAGGGCAGCGCCAGGCTCGAGACGCCAGCCAGGCCAACGGCGCTGGCGGAGGTGACGAAAGCACGGCGAGTCATCGAAAGCTTGTTCACGGCTGTCTCCTGGATGGCTTGAACGGTGCCACCAAAATCCAGCGTCAATGTTTCAGGGACATCTCGGGATCATGAAGTTTTTCTGACGATCAACAGGCGGGTGGGCGTTTGCGCGGACGGCGAAGCTGCCGATCTTCCTCCGTGTGGGGGAGATCGCAGCTTGACCGGTAGCGCCTCTCCCTACGCCGCCTGCGGCTCCGGCTCGAATGCCGGCTTGCTGGTGTTGATCAGCAGCGAGATACAGGCAGCGGCTATTGCCGTCATGCCGGCGATCAGGAAGGCCAGTTCGTAATTGCCCTGCAACTCGCGCATGGTGCCACCGAAGGCGGCGGCGGTCGCCGCACCGATCTGGTGGCCGGCGACGATCCAGCCGAACACGATCGGCCCACTGCGATCGCCGAACGCCTCATTAGCGAGCCTCAGAGTCGGCGGCACGGTGGCGATCCAGTCGAGACCGTAGAGCACGGCGAAGATGATCAGGCTGGTCGCTGAGAAGCCGGAATAGGGCAGGTAGATCAGCGACAGGCCGCGGATGCCGTAATAGACGCCGAGCAGCTTGCGCGGGTCGAAACGGTCGGTGAGCCAGCCCGACAATGTCGTGCCGATCAGATCGAAAATGCCCATCATCGACAGCAGGCCGGCGGCCTGCACCTCGCCAATGCCCATGTCGCCGCAAAACGCGATCAGATGCGTGCCGACCAGCCCGTTGGTGGTGAAGCCGCAGACGAAGAAGGTGGCGAACAGATACCAGAACACCCGCGTGCCGGCAGCACGGCGCAGCGTCGAGAACGTATGCGCCAGAAAGTTGCCCTGTGACGCAGGCGGGGTCGGCGGCACATCGTCAGCCTCGGCGCCATAGCGCACCATGCCGATCGATGCCGGCCGCTCCGGCACCAGCAGCCAGACCAGCGGTATCAGGGCAGCGGTCGCGATCGCGACCGCAATGACAACCGGCTGCCAGCCGCCCGACTGTGCCAGAGCGGCGATCAGCGGCAGGAACACCAGCATGCCCGAGGCACTGGAGGCCGACATCAATCCCATGACAAGGCCGCGATTGGTCTTGAACCAGCGATTGACGATGGTCGCGCCGAGCACGCTGGCGACGGCACCGGAACCAATGCCCGAGAACACGCCCCAGGTGATGAACAGATGCCACGGCTTGGTCATCAGCAGGCTGAGCATGGTCGAGCCCGACATCACCACCAGCGAGGCGAGCAGCGTGCGGCGCAGCCCGATGCGCTCCATCAGGGCTGCGGCAAATGGCCCCGTCAAACCGTAAAGCAGAATGCCGACACCGGCGGCCAGGGAGATGATGTCGCGGCGCCAGCCGAAACTGTTCTCGAGTGGCAGCATCATGACCGAGGGTGCGGAGCGCAGGCCAGCCGCGACCAGCAGGCTGAGGAAGATGACGCCGACCACGACGAAAGCGTAGCGCTGGCCAAAGGGGCGAGATTGAGTTATCATGTTACTGACCGGTACGTTGCAGGGTGGGAACATGTATACGTACCGATCGGTAACATTGTCAATCGAGTCACACGATGCCAACCGACAAAAATATTGAACTGACCATCAGCGACGGTCATGCATCCGCTCCGCCGAAAGCCGCCAAGAAGATCCTCGATGTGGCCTATGACCTGTTCTACCGGCGCGGTATCAGGGCGATCGGCGTCGACGAGATCGTCAAGCGTGCCGGCGTCACCAAGCCCAGCCTCTACCGCAGCTTTCCGTCCAAGGACGAACTGGCCGCTTCCTATCTCAGGCAATATGACCGTGAATACTGGGAGCGCTTCGACGAAGCGGTCGCCGCTCATCCCGGCGACCCGCGCGCTCAGATCAAGGCTTTCCTGACCCGCATCGGCAAGCGCACGCAGGTGGCGGACTATCGCGGCTGCGGCATGACCAACGCGGCGGTCGAATATCCCGACCAAAGCCATCCGGCCCGCGTGGTCAGCGAGGCCAACAAGCAGGAACTGCGCCGCCGCCTGCGCGCCATGGCGGCTGCGATGGGCGCGCAAGACCCAGACACGCTCGGCGACGGCCTGCTGCTGCTGATCGAGGGGGCCTATATCAGCGGCCAGTTGTTCGGCCTCGGCGGTCCGGCGCAAGCGGTTGCCCGCAATGCCGACCTGCTGATCGAAGCCAGCTTGAAGAAATAGCGTTTGGCGCTACGCTGCAATGGCTTGCAACGGAGATTGACCGCCATGCGTGCCATTCTGATCCCGCTTGTTCTGGTCAGTCTCGGTCAGGCGGCGCAAGCCGACGGCATTTCCAGCGCCTACACCGATCTGGATTCGAAAACGGACTGCGTGACCTACGCGCAGGCAGAAGAAGGCGACGGCGACTGGGCCGAACTCGCCTGTTCAGGCTATCGCGGCTATCCCGTACTGATCGCCTATGACGACGCCCGTGAATCGCTGTTCTACGGTTTTCCGCCCGGCGGCGACATGACGACGGTCTGGGAAAGCTTTTCCGGCCTCAATTCGTCCGGAGCCAAAGTCGAATGGCGCATCGAAACCAAGGGCGACACGGCAGTGCCCTATGCCGTCATCCATCGCCGCTCGATCAGCAATCCCGAGGACGAGAAAAAGCCGACCGAGGTGCTGCTCGTCGCCAAGGTCGGCCAGATGGACGCCCGCGACGGCTGCACCGTCGGCCTGGTGCTGGCCACCGGCAATCCCGCCGCCAACGACCAGGCGCGCAAGCTTGCCGACGACAAGGCACGCACCTTCGCCTGCGGCAAGGACAGACACACCGTCATCGGCAAAGTGCCGGCCTTCGGCCGGGTCGACAACTGACGGATCGGGCTACTTGTTCGCCTTGGCCCGCTCGATCGCGTCGACGATCATCTTCTTGGCATATTTGGAATCGTGCCAGCCTTCGATCTTGACCCATTTGCCGGGCTCTAGATCCTTGTAGTGCTCGAAGAAGTGCTGCACCTGCTGGCGCGTAATGTCGGGCAGCTGAGTGTATTCGGTGACGTTCTCGTAACGCAGCGTCAGTTTTGGCGACGGCACGGCGATGATCTTCTCATCCTGGCCGGCATTGTCTTCCATGATCAGCACCCCGATCGGCCGCACGTTGATGACGCAGCCCGGCACCAGCGCGCGCGTGTTGCAGACCAGCACGTCGATCGGATCGCCGTCGCCCGACAGCGTGTGCGGCACGAAGCCGTAATTGCCGGGGTAGCGCATCGAGGTGTGCAGGAAGCGGTCGACGAACAGCGTGCCGGCCTCCTTGTCCATCTCGTACTTGATCGGCTCGCCGCCGATCGGCACCTCGATGATGACGTTGACGTCCTCAGGCGGATTCTTTCCGCTGGCTATGGCTTCAATGCGCATGGCTTAAATCCCTCTCTCGATGGACGATCGATAGCGGGCGGCGCGTCATGGTGCAATGCGGCGAATGGTGCTGGATGCGAATGGAACGCCCAATTGCCGAAAGGCCGAGTTGTCATTCCCAGACGAAAGCGACCTTCTTCAGCGCCTTCTGCTCGAAGATCTCGACGCCCTCGGCGACATCGCGGCCACCGGCGCCGGCATAGAAGGCAAGCGCGTTCTGGTTGTCCTCCAGCGCCCACACGACCATGCCTTTCAGCCCGTGATCGGCCAGCCGCGCCTTGGCCGCCGAAAACAGGCGGCTGCCGAGCCCGATGCCCTGATATTCCGGGCGCAGGTACAACTCGTAGATTTCGCCCTGCTGGCGCAGTTCACGGGCGCGGTTCTTGCCGATCGTCGCATAGCCGGCGATCTTGCCGCCGATTTCGACGACCAGAACGGTGGCGGCGCGGCGAATCGCATTCGCCCACCAGTCGGCGCCACGGCGGTTGATCATCGATGTCAGGGTCCGGTGCGGAATGATGCCGGAATAGGCGCCGCGCCAGGCTTCCAGATGCACCTCGGCGATGGCACTGGCATCGCGCGGGTCGGCTTTCCGGATGTCGATCGTCAGCGTATTCATGATTTGTTAACCATAAACCCGCATCGCCCGATTGCAAGGGTCCGGGCGGCCAGCCGGCTGCTTTCTCACAGGCGATCACCGCCCTGGTAAGGGGCCTTCAAGACTTCTGTGGAAAGGCTCAAATCTCGACGAGATGGTCGTCGAGCTCGTTGCTGTCGCCCGCAGTGACCGGGAAATGCTCGGCCAGCACCGCACCCACCAACTCGATCGCCTTGACGAAGCCGTCGGCAAGCCGGTCGTCGCCGGCATGCGCGGTAAGGTCGCGCACGACGCCGTCCCAGACATGCTGGCCGACCTTGGCGTCGATACCCGAATCGGCAACCACCTCGGCATAGCGCTCGGCGATCGAGACGAAGACCAGCACGCCGGTGCGCGCCGTGGTGCGGTGGACGTTGCGGGCGAGGAACTGCTTGATCGCGTTGGCGTGCGCCGCCTGGTAGCGCAGCCGCCTCGGCACCAGGTGGATGCGCATACCAGGCAGCGCCCACAACAAGGCCAGCACGCAGGCAAGCGCCAGGAGCTGGGCGAGGACGAAATGCGGCAGCCGGATCGACAGCCACCAGGCCTCCAGACCGTAGCCGACCGCCAGGCTGACGATCAGCATGCACACGGTCGCCATGAAGGCGGCCGGGAAGAAATAGCCGTCGCTGGCATGCGCCACGACACAGTAGATTTCGCCGTCGGTTTTCTCCTCGGCGGCGCGGATCGCGGTTGCGATGCGCTCATGATCCTGCGGGCTGATTGGTCGTGTTGCCATGATCTGTCTCACCAGCTTCCTGAAGAACCGCCACCACCGGACGAGCCGCCGCCACCGGAAAATCCGCCACCGCCGCTTGACCCCGAGGACCAGCCACTGCCCGAACCCGAAGACCAGCCGCCGCCCGACGATGAACCGGTTGTCCAGCCAGTGCCCGAGTACCCGCTCGGCCCGCGGCCATAACGAAACGTCATGCCCAGCCATTTGTACACGCCCGGCGACAATTTCGTGCCGAACATCGGCGGCAGGAACGCCATCGCCATCCCGCCGAAGAACATCGTCGCCCACAGCATCAAGAACACGGCAAAGATCGGATCGATGGACGTGCCGTCATCGGCGGGATTGCGCTTGCCCCGCGCTTCCAGTTCTTCGGGATTGCCCTCCAGCACCATGACCATGTCGTCGACGGCTTTGCTGATGCCGCCGGAGAAGTCCCCGGCGCGGAAGGCCGGCACCATGTCATTCTCGATGATGAGCTTGGTGTGCAGGTCGGTCAGCGTGCCTTCCAGCCCATAGCCGACCTCGATGCGCATCTTGCGGTCGTTCGGGGCCACCAGCAGCAGGACGCCATTGTTTTCCTTCGCCTGGCCGAGCTTCCAGAAGCGGAACAGCCGGTTGGCGTAAGGCTCGATCTCCTCGCCATCGAGGCTGGGAATCGTCGCGACGACGATCTGGTCGGAGCCTTTTGTCTCGAAATCGGCGAGTTTTTGGGTCAGCGCCGCCCTGGTCGCGGCGTCGATGATGCCGGCATCGTCGACGACACGGCCGGTCAGCGCCGGGAGATCGGCCGCGAGGGCCGAGAACGGCAGCACAAGGACGAGGAGGACGACTGCGACAAGACGAATGACGCGCCGCCTCTCACCGGCCAGCAAGATCACGACGTTTGGCCCCGCCGTTCACCCGCCCTGCTTCGTGCCGAAATCGACCTTCGGCGGCTGCATCTTGTCTTCGGCGACGGTGAAATTGGCGAAGGGCTCGTTGCCGCGGAACCAGAAGGTCGCCCACAGCACCGAGGGGAACGTCCTCAGCGTCAGATTGTAGTCCCTGACCGCCTGGATGTAATCGCGCCGCGACACCGCGATGCGGTTCTCGGTGCCTTCGAGCTGCGCCTGCAGCGCCAGGAAGTTCTGATTGGCCTTGAGGTCGGGATAGGCCTCCGAGACCGCGATCAGCCGCGACAGCGCGCTGGTCAGCCCCGCCTGGGCATCCTGGAACTTCTTGAGGGCTTCGGGATCCTTCAGCGTTTCCGGTGTTACCGTGATCTGCGTTGCCTTGGCGCGCGCCTCGACCACCGCGTCGAGCGTATCCTTTTCATGCGAGGCATAGCCCTTGACCGTCTCGACCAGGTTGGGGATGAGGTCGGCGCGGCGCTGATACTGGTTCAGCACCTCGCTCCATGCCGCCCTGGCATTTTCTTCCGCCGTCGGGATGGTGTTATAGCCGCAGCCTGCAAGCAGCGGCAGCACGATCGCCATCATCAGGAAGGCGGGCAGCGTGCGGAACGTGGACGGCAAGGCAAGGCGCTGGGCAAACATGATGGGTCCCTCGGTAGAAGTTGCACGCGAAGCTTTACCACAATCAGCGCGCAAGAAAACCGCCCGCGCCGGCAGCCCCTCGCCTGGCACGCCGGTGCCGCTGCAAGGCTCTGTGATTGGCCGTGCGAACGCGATAAGGTCCGGCAAAACGGGACATCATCATGGCGGGACGCCAGGACAGCGACAAGGAATCGCGCCGTATCCTCGAGCGCATTGCGCGCGAGACGGATCCGGCCGGCAACTCGTTTGTAGCGCGGGCAGCGAAAGGCATGCACGATCACGTCACCGCGGCCGATGCCGATCGTGCCGATCCGATCGAAGTCTGGGGCACCCGCTTTGGCCGCACGCTGGGCCTGCTGCTGGCGCTGGGCCTGATGGTCTGGCTCGTGCTTTACGTCATCCGGGGCAGTTAGGAATCAAACGACAATGAGCGCCGAACAAACCGACGCGCCGCGTGCGGTCATCGTCATTTCCAGCCATGTCGCGCGTGGCTCGGTCGGCAACCGTGCCGCCGTCTTTGCGCTGGAGACCCTGGGTTTCCCGGTCTGGGCGGTGCCGACCGTCATCTTGCCCTGGCATCCCGGCCATGGGCGCGCGACGCGCATCGTGCCGCCGCTCGACGAGTTCAAGGCTCTGATGGCCGATCTCGAGCGGGCGCCATGGCTGGGTGAGGTCGGCGCCGTGCTGTCCGGCTATCTCGGCGAGGCGGGCCAGGCCGAGGCCGTCGCCTCGCTGGTCGCCGCGGTCAAGGCAAGGACGCCCGGCGCCGTCTATATCTGCGATCCGGTGATGGGTGATTCGGGCGGCCTCTATGTGCCCGAACCGACCGCCATCGCCATGCGCGACCGGCTGATGCCGATCGCCGACATAGCCACCCCTAACCGCTACGAACTGGAATGGATGGCCGGCGCCGCGTTGCCAGACATGAAATCGGTGATCGCGGCGGCGCTGCACGCCGGACCATCGACCATGCTGGTCACCTCGGCGCCGTCGATGATGACGGGCGGCACCGGCAACCTCCTGCTCGATAACAGCCAGGCGCTGCTCGCCGAACATCGCCTGATCGACAAGCCGCCGAATGGCCTGGGCGATCTGACGGCGGCCGTTTACCTGGCACGCATCCTGTCCAGCCAGCCGCCGATCAAGGCGCTGCAATCGACGACGGCGGCGGTCTACGAGATCCTGGCACGCACCGCCAAGCGCGGCGGCGACGAACTGCAGCTCGAAACCGATGCGCAGAGCCTGTCGCATCCGATGGCGATGGTCCAGCTTCGCCACCTCACACATCCAGGGCGGGGCCGCCGGGCGTGACATCGACTGAGGCCGTACTTGTCGGCGTCGATGGCTGCAAGGCCGGCTGGATCGCCGTCCGACGAACTTTTGGCATGGCACCGTCGGTCGGTGTCTTTGCAACCTTCACTGCCCTGCTCGCATCCCTTCCCGTAGACGCTGTCATCGCCGTCGACATGCCGATCGGCCTGCCCGGCTTTTCGGGCAAGGGCGGGCGCGGCCCCGAAGCCCTGGTGCGGCCGCTGCTCGGGGCACGCCAGTCCAGTGTCTTCTCGATCCCGTCCCGTGCCGCGCTCTATGCCGACACCAACGGCTTCACCACCATCGAAGCCTGGTATGCCGCGCACGTCAGGGCAAGCGCGGTGGCCCTGACCACATCCGATCCGCCGCGCGGCGTGTCGATCCAGGCGTTCGGCATTTTTGCCAAGATCCGCGAGATCGACGCCGTGCTGATCGCGCGGCCCGATTTGCGCAGCCGCGTGTTTGAATCGCACCCGGAAGTCGCTTTCTGCCGCTTGAACGGCAATCAAGCCATGCAACTGCCGAAGAAGATCAAGGGCAGCATCAATCCGGCCGGCATGGCGGAACGCAAGGCGCTGCTCTGCCGGCTCGGCTATGATAAGGGCTTTCTCGACCAGCCGCCGCCCCGCGGTGCCGCCGCTGATGACTTCCTCGACGCAGCCGCGATGACGCTGATCGCCGGTCGCATCGTCGGCGGCGAGGCGCGGCCGTTTCCCGACCCGCCGGGCCGCGACAGCTTTGGCATTCCCGTCGCCATCTGGGCGTGACGCTGTTGGCCACGGTTGCGCTCGATGCATGGCATTTCTAGCCAGCCCTCATAATTCTGCATTGCTCGCGACCGGCTTTTGCCGCTAGAGCCTCTCTAGACCGCAACGAGCTGCCGCATCCAACCCGGAAAGGCTCCAGACGCCGCCCATGTCCCATCTCCCTGAACATCTTCTCGCCGGCTATCGCAATTTCATGAATGGCCGCTACCTCACCGAGAGCGGGCGCTATCGCGATCTCGCTCGCGAAGGCCAGGCGCCGGAGACGATGATCGTCGCCTGCTGCGATTCGCGTTCGGCGCCCGAGGCGATCTTCGACGCTGGGCCGGGCGAACTCTTCGTTCTGCGCAATGTCGGCAATCTGGTGCCGCCCTATGCACCCGACGGCGAGTTCCACTCGACCTCGGCGGCGCTTGAATTCGCCGTGCAGAGCCTCAAGGTCAAGAACATCGTCGTCATGGGCCATGGCCGCTGTGGCGGCATCCGTGCAGCGCTCGACACCAATTCCGCGCCGCTGTCGCCGGGCGACTTCATCGGCAAGTGGATGAGCCTGATCGCGCCGGCGGCCGAAACCGTCTCCTCCAGCACCTTCATGACCGCTTCGGAGCGCCAGACCGCGCTGGAGCGCATCTCGATCCGCTATTCCATCGCCAACCTCAGAACCTTTCCCTGCGTCTCGATTCTCGAAGGCAAGGGACGGCTGTCGCTGCATGGGGCCTGGTTCGATATCTCGACCGGCGAACTCTGGACGATGAACAAGGAGACTGGCGATTTCGAACGGCCGGAACTGGGATGAACGCGGCGGCGCGCAAGCTGGTGAACATCAGGTCGGTCGCTTTTGCGGCGGCCGCACTGCTGCTGGCGATTATTGCCGCCCGCGCCGATGATCGTGCCCTCATCAGCCGCTGGTATTCGGCGCTGCTGGTCGCCGACCGCACGGAACTGTCCGACCTGCTCGCCGACGATGTCCGCATCAAGCTGGACGACCTCGGCATCGTGCAAAGCAAGCAGGAATTCATCGCTTCGATCGACGAATGGAAAGGTGCCGTTGCCGGTGCTGCGATCCGGCACCGGATCGAGAAAAGCGAAGGCGGCGTCACCACGGTAGTCGCCTGCTACGATTTCCCCAACAACGACATGCTGATGCAGGAAACTTTCGCGGTCACCGACAACCGCATCACCGCCAGTTCACAAGCGGCGATCGCCGAAAACTGCGACGGCTTTTGAGGGCGATATCGGCCAAATCCGCATATTGCGGGTCCGCCGGCCGCGCCCTACATCGGGTACGACCCGCCTGCCTGCTCCACCAACGAAAGACTGTCCATGCCTTCCACGAAAGCCGTCGACCTCGCCGCCCATCCGCTGACCGCGTGGCAGGGGCCGCTCGGCCTGCCCGATTTCACGCGCATTGGCGACGGCGACTTCTCCCCGGTCTTCGACGCGGCGCTGAAGGCGCACGAGGCCGAGATCGAGGCGATCGCCGGCAACAAGGATGCGCCGACCGTCGAGAACACGCTTGCCGCGCTGGAACTCGGCGGCGAAGCGCTCGATCGTGTCTCGTCGATCTTCTGGTGCCGCGCCGGCGCCTACACCAACGAGACGATCCAGGCGCTGGAGCGCGACATCTCGCCGAAAATGTCCAGGCATTTCTCGGCGATTTCAATGAATGAGCGGCTGTTTGCCCGCATCGACGATCTCTACCAGCGCCGTGAGAGCCTGAAGCTCGACGCAGAGACCTTGCGGGTGCTGGAAAAGAGCTGGAAGGGCTTCGTCCGTTCCGGCGCCAAGCTCGACGCCGACGGCAAGAAGCGGCTGGCAAGCATCAGCGAGGAATTGTCCTCGCTCGGCACAGCTTTCGGCCAGAATGTTCTGGCCGACGAGCGCGACTGGGCGCTGTTCCTCGATGAAGCCGACCTTGCCGGCCTGCCGGACTTCGTGAAAAGCTCCATGGCCGAGGCCGCCGAAATGCGTGGCCAGAAGGGCCGCTATGCCGTCACTCTGTCGCGCTCGATCTATGAGCCGTTCTCGACCTTCTCCGAACGCCGCGATCTGCGCGAGATCGCCTTCCGCGCCTTCACCATGCGCGGCCAGAATGGCGGCGCCACCGACAACACGAACGTGGTGCGCGACATGCTGCGCCTGCGGGCCGAAAAGGCAAAGCTGCTCGGCTACGCCTCTTTCGCCGCGCTGAAGCTCGACGACACCATGGCCAAGACGCCGAAGGCCGTGCACGCGCTGCTCGATCCGGTGTGGGAAAAAGCGCTTGAGAAGGCAGCAAGCGACCAGATCGAATTGCAACGGCTGGCCACCGCAGCCGGCAGCAACGAAAAATTCGCTGCCTGGGACTGGCGCTTCTACCAGGAGAAGCTGCGCGCGGAGAAATTCGCCTTCGACGAGGCGGAACTGAAACCTTATCTGCAGCTCGACCGGATCATCGACGCTTGCTTCGACGTGGCGACACGGCTGTTCGGCATCACCTTCGAAGAGAAAAAGGGCATCGCGGCCTGGCATCCGGACGCCCGCGTCTTCGTGGTGAAGAATGCCGACGGCAGCGAGCGCGGCCTGTTCCTGGCCGACTATTTCGCCCGGCCGTCAAAGCGATCCGGCGCCTGGATGAGCGCGTTGCAATCCGGCTATAGGCTCGGCCACGGTGCAAGCCCGGTCATCTACAACATCATGAACTTCGCCAAGCCGCCGGTGGGCGAGCCGGCTCTGCTGTCGGTCGACGAGGCCAAAACGCTGTTCCACGAATTCGGCCATGCGCTGCACGGCATGCTGACCGACGTCACCTGGCCCTCGGTTTCGGGCACTTCGGTCAGCCGTGATTTCGTCGAATTGCCCTCGCAGCTCTACGAGCACTGGCTGACCGTGCCGGCAGTGCTGGAGAAGCACGCGCTGCACGTCAAGACCGGCAAGCCGATGCCCAAGGCGCTGCTCGACAAGATGCTGGCCGCGCGCACCTTCGGCGCCGGCTTCGCCACGGTCGAATTCACCGCCTCCGCCTTGATGGACATGGCCTATCACGCGCGGGCGGAGGCGCCTGAAGCGCCGCTTCGTTTCGAAGCCGAAACGCTTGCAGAACTGCATATGCCGGACACCATAGCCATGCGTCACCGCACGCCGCATTTCGGGCATGTCTTTTCCGGCGAAGGCTATTCGGCCGGCTACTATTCCTACATGTGGTCGGAAGTGCTCGATGCCGATGCTTTTGCCGCCTTCGAGGAAACCGGCGACCCCTTCAACCCGGCGCTCGCCGAGCGGCTGCGCAAGAACATCTACGCCGCCGGCGGCTCGAAGGATCCGGAAGAACTCTACACCGCATTTCGCGGCAAGATGCCGTCGCCGGAAGCGATGATGGCCAAGCGCGGGCTGGCGTGATTGGCTTTCCCTTCCCCCCTTGTGGGGGAAGGTGGATCGGCGCGTAGCGCCGAGACGGATGAGGGGTGCTCCAGGAAATGCCAACGCCTCACTCCGCTGGAACACCCCTCATCCGACCTCGCTTCGCGAGGCCACCTCCTCCCACAAGGAGAGAAGGGAGAACCCTACACTTTCCACGGATCCGTCACCCTCGGCCACACCGGCCTTGTCAGCTTCTTGTAATCGGTCACCGCCGGATTGCTGGGATACGAACTCGGCGCCGAGACATAGATGATCTCGGCGGCGATCGGCTCGAAGCCGGCGTAGAAATGATTGGTCGACTTGATCAGCAGCATGTCCTTGGCTAGCGGATCGACGCCGATGTTGGAAAAGATATCCGGCTCGAAGGTCTGCGTGCGGTTGGTGTTGAGGATGATGTCGACCTCGGTGCCTTCGAGGCGGACCAGCGCCGTCGGCCCAAGCGTCACCCGGCTTGGCCCGAAACTCTGCCAGCCCTCCGCAACCGCCTTCAGCACGCGCACGCGCGCATCGATCGGCTCGCCGGCTTGCGGCCCGGCCTTGCCGCCGAAGCGCAGGTCGATGACTGCGCCCTCGCCTGCCGCCAGGCAGAAGGTGACCGCGATCGGATCCCAGATGGTCGCGACGGCGAACCTGTCCAGGCCACGCACCAGCATCTGGCGCAGCACGAAGGTGCCGTCGCCGGGCACACCGCCGCCGGGATTGTCCCAGATATCGGCGATGACCACCGGCTTGCCCGAATTTTCTGTGCGCACGGCCAGCGCCCGATCGATGCCGTCGGCAGCACTCAGCATCGTCATCGCCGTCTTTTCGCGCAGCGCGTAGAGTTCCCGCCCGAGCCGTTCCGCCAGCGCGTCGCCCTTGGCCTTGTCATTGTCGGTGACGACCAGGATGCGCGTGCCCATCTCGGGCACATCGGCCGCCATGAAGCCGTGGATGACGGAGACCGACAGCACGCCGTCCTTGCCGTGCAGCGCCTTGATGCGATCGACGAAGGACCGCATCGGCTCGCGGCTGGTCGGCAGCACCTGGATCATGCGGCAGTCGAAGGTCGAAATGACAGGGTTGATCTCACCACGCACTGCTGCCAGGCCAAGCTTGACGACATGTTCGCCGCGCTCGTAGAAATCGGTGTGCGGAAATTCGAGGAAATAGGCGAGAATGTCGGAGGCCGCGACGCGCTTCGGTGTCAGATGGCTGTGCGGATCGAGTTCCACGGCGATCACCACCTCCGGCCCGACCATTGCGCGAACCCGTTCGAGCAGATCGCCTTCGCAATCGTCATAGCCTTGCGCCACCATGGCGCCATGCAGGCCGAGGATGACAGCATCGACCGGCAGCGCCGCCTTGAGCTGGCCCAGAATCTCGTCGCGCAAAGCCTCATAGGTCTGCCGCTGCACCAGGCCGCCCGGCTCGGCCCAGGTGGCGGTGCCTTCGATGACATCGAGGCCTTCGGCCACCGCACGCCGGCGTAGCGCCACCATCGGCGAGGAGCACAGCGTCGGCGTTTCCGGGTGCTTGCCGGGCCCGGCATAGAAGGCCATCTCGAACGAAGCCCTATCGGTCGGCACCGGCGAGAAGGTGTTGGTTTCCGTCGCCAGCGAGGCGGTGAAAATGCGCATGAAAGCTCCGTCCGTGAATAGGCGCTATTTGACCGCCCCGAGCGCCAGGCCTCTGACGAGGTAGCGCTGCAGCCAGATGAACAGGATGGCCACCGGCAAGGTCGCCAGCAGCGTCGCGGCCATGACGTGATGCCATTCGATGGTGTAGCGGCCGGCGACCAGCGAAAACACCTGGATCGGCAGCGTGTAGCTTTCCTGGCTGCGCAGCATGGTGAGCGCCACGACGAACTCGTTCCAGGCGTTGATGAAGGTGAAGATCGCCGTCACCGCGATCGCCGGCAGACAGAGCGGCAGGAACACCTTGCGCAAGGTCAGCCAGCGGCCGGCGCCCTCCATCCAGGCGGCTTCCTCGAGATCGCGGGGGATGGTGTCGAAATAGCTCTGCAGCATCCACACCGTGAAGGCGACGTTGAAGGCCATGTAGATGAAGCCGAGCGCCGTCGTGCTCTCGACCAGGCCCCAGGCGGCCATCAGCCGGAACAGGCCGAGCACCAGCACGATCGGCGAGATCATCTGCGAAATCAGCAGGAACTGGCGCAAGGCGCCGTAGCCGGCAAAGCGGAAGCGCGACATCGCATAGGCCGCCGGAACCGAGATCAGGATGGCGCCGACGGTGGCGATCACAGACACGTAGAGCGAATTGAGCAGCGCCTGGCCGAAGCCCGTCGCCACCCACATGTCGGAAAAATTCGACCAGCGGAATTCGCTCGGCCACCAGGTCGGCGACAGCACTTCCTGCCTCGGCTTGACTGCGGTCAGGAACATCACCGCGAAGGGAAAGAGCGTCACCACAATCAGCGGCGCCAGCAGCAGCCAGGCGATGATCGAACGCTTGAGCTTGCTCGTCATGCGCGTTGCTCCCGCATCGCCAGCCGCACATAGATCATGGTGAAGACCAGCAAGATGGCGAACATCACCAGCGACACCGCCGATGCTTCGCCCAGCTTGCCGATGCGGAAGGCCAGCTTGTAGAGATGGGTGACCAGGATATCGGTCGAGTTGGCCGGCCCGCCCTGCGTCATCACCCAGATGATCGGGAAGGAATTGAAGACGTAGATGGTGTTGAGCACGATGGCGATGTTGATGAACGGTTTCAGGAGCGGAAAGGTGATTTCGCGGAACTGCTGCAGCGGCGTCGCCCCTTCAAGCGCCGCCGCCTCGTAGAGATCGTCCGGGATCGACGACAGCCCGCCGAGGAAGATCGTCGTCGTGAACGGCACCGTCACCAGGATACCGATCAGCACTTGCATCGGAAAGGCGGTTTCGGCACTCGCCAGCCACTGGATGTTGTGATCGATGAGGCCGAGGCCGATCAGCGCCGAATTGAGCATGCCGCTTTCGCCGCTCAGCGCCCAGCGCCAGACCACCGCAGTCATGGTCAGCGACACCGCCCAGGGCAGCATGATGATGACGCGGGCAATGCCGCGGCCATAGAAATCGGTGTTGAGGATCATCGCCACCGGGATCGACAAGAGAAGCGCGCCGCCGACCACCATCACCGTCCATTGGCCGGTGCGCCAAAGCGCGGCCGTGAAATCGGGATCGGCAGCGAGTGCCGCGAAATTGGCGAAGTCGTTGAAGTCACGAAGCTGGCCGAAGCGGCTGACGTCATGCGTCGAGATCTGGATCAGGTCCCAGACCGGCCAGAAGATGACCACCGCCGCCAGAAACAGGCTGGGCAAGGTCAGGAGATAGGGCAAGAAACGATTTTGCATCGGCTGGCTTTGTACCGCGTTGCGGGGAGATTGGATTTCGCTGGCTTAACAGATTGACTTGGTCCGGCCTCGTTCTTCTCAGGGCACCGCTTCAGGATTCCTTGCAACCGTCGGCGCTGCCCTCACCTGCTCGTCCGTTCTCCGCAGCAGTTGCGGAAGGGCCCCTTTCCTCTCGCCCGTCGATCGGGGGAGAGGTGTCGAGCGAAGCTCGACGGAGTGGGGGTCGACCCCTTGGGCGCAAGGCGAGGCTTGCGCCTGGTGCTCTTCCTATATCCGTTCGCGGTGGCTGCCAGGTGGTTCCCCCACTCCGTCTCGGCTTCGCCGAGCCACCTCTCCCCCCTCCGGTGGGAGAGGAAAGGAGCCTGGCTGGGCGGCGTTGACATCGACGAACTATCTTTCTGCTCGAGGCTGCAAGATGTGGCGCGCCCCGCCTGAATCTGGGGCGCGCCACGGGCGCAGGGAGATACGCCCTATTCCTTCAGCACTGCCCCTACTTCTTCAGCACCGCATTGGCCTTGGCCGCCGCGTCCTTCAGGCCTGCCTCGGGGTCGCCGCCGAGATAGATCTTCTGCATGGCGTCCGACGTGATCTGGGCGACCTCTTCCCAGCCCGGGATGACCGGCGCGAAGCGGGCGTCGGGCAGCAGAGCGGTGAACGCGGCCAGATCGGCATTGTTGACGTAGTAGTCCATCTTGGCCTCTTCCTTGTTCACCGGCAGGAAGCCTTCGCCCTGTGTGAACTTGGCACGCTGCTCCGTGGTGAACAGGAAATCGAGCAGCTTCCAGGCCTCGTCCTTGTTCTTGGAGTTCTTGAACATGATGATGGAATCGGTGACGCCATAGGTGCCGCGCGCGCCGGTCGGTCCGGCGGGAATGGCCGCAACGCCGTATTTCAGGTTCGGCGCCTCGTCCTTGATCTGGTTGGACAGGAAGGGTGCGGTGATCATCATGCCGACCTTGCCCTGCTTGAACAGGTTCTGCACGTCCTCGCGGTTGTTGGAGGTGACGCCGGGTTCGGTCAGGCCTTCGTCGATCATCGACTTGTAAAGCTTGGCGGCTTCAAGCGCGCCGGGCGTGCTCAGGCCCGAAGTGCCGTCCTTGTTGAGGATTTCCGTGCCGTAGGACCACATCGCATAGTAGTAATAGACGTCGGTCTCGATCTCCTTGCCCTGCAGGCCGAAGCCGAACGTGCCGGACCCCAGAGCCTTGATCTTGCGCGCATCTTCCTGCAGCTCGGTCCAGTTTGCCGGTGGCTTGGCGATGCCGGCCTTCTCGAACAGCTCCTTGTTGTAGTACATGGCGCGCGCCGAGGCAGCGATCGGCAGGCCGTAGGTCTTGCCATCCATGATCGAGGGCGACAGGAAGGTGTCGATGAAGCGGTCCTTGAAGTCGGGCTTGATGTAGCCGTCGAGCGGCTCGGCGACATCCTGCTGGACGAAGTCGATCAGCCAGCGCGTGCCGATGATCGACAGATCGGCATTGGTGCCGGCGGTGATGTCGGTGGTCAGCTTCTGCAGCAGCACATCCCACGGCACCACTTCGAACTTGACCGTGATGCCGGGGTTCGCCGCCTCGAATTCCTTCTTGACGCTGTCGAAATATGGGCCAGTCTTGGCGCTGTACTCGGCCACGGTGACCCGCACCTCGCCCGCATCCGCCTGCGCCGCAATTGCCAGCATGCTCATTCCGGCCATCAGGCCGACAGTCCATTTTGCAAGACTCATTTGAACTCTCCCATTTTGATTTTTGCGCCTGCGCGCCTCTTCGTTACCCAAGCAAAAGATTTATGTGACTTTCCTACATTATCGAGGATTTGAAGGCTTGCAAGCAGATTATTCTGTTGCTTAATTACATTTTGTGGACTAGGCCTGATCCGACCTGTCGAAGATCCCGGAGGATGACGCACGGTGGTTTCGCAAACGGAACTCGAAGGCAGGGCCGAATTCGAGGGCAAGACTGTCGTTGTGACGGGTGCGGGCGGCGGCCTCGGCACGGCCATCGTGGCGCTGATGGCGCAAAGGGGCGCCAGGGTCGTAGGCTGCGACCAGTCGAGCGAGGCGTTGAAGAGCCCGTATTTTGCCGCCCGCCACGTCTTCGATCTTCTCGACAAGGCGTCGATAGCCACGGCGATCGCCGCCATCCTCGACCGGGACGGTGTGCCCGACATTCTCATCAACAATGCCGGCTGGACGCGCGCCGAGACGCTCCCCGCGCTCAACCCCGACAGGATTGAGCAGGAACTCGACCTCAACCTGACCGGCGTGATGAATTTCGCCGATCCGCTGGTCAAGGCGATGGCCAGCCGTGGCTCCGGCAGCGTCGTCTTCATCTCCTCGGTCAACGCCATCACGCATTTCGGCAATCCCGCCTATGCCGCGGCCAAGGCCGGCATCAACGCCTATGCCAAGGCGATCGCCGTCGAGCTCGGCCGCAGCGGCCTGCGCGCCAATGTCGTCTGCCCCGGATCGATCCGCACCGCCGCCTGGGACCACCGCCTTGCCAAGGATCCCGAAATCCTCGGCAAATTGCAGCGGCTCTATCCGCTCGGTCGCATCGTCAACGCTGCGGAAGTGGCGGAAGCCGTCGCTTTCCTTGCGTCCGATCGCGCATCGGGAGTAACAGGCGTGGTGATGCCCGTGGACGCGGGACTGACCGCCGGTTGCCTGCCCTTCATCGACGACATATTGGGAGCGTGAGCATGACCGACGTCGAGTTCCGCGACCTGTCGAAATCCTTCGGGCAGCACAAGATCCTCGAGAACATCAGCCTCGATATCAAGAGCGGCGAGTTCGTCGTCCTGGTCGGGCCGTCCGGCTGCGGCAAGTCGACCTTGCTGCGCATGCTCGCCGGCCTGGAGACGATCACTTCCGGCGATCTGTTGATCGGCGGCGTGCGCGCCAACGCGCTGCCGCCGCAGCAGCGCAACATCGCCATGGTGTTCCAGTCCTATGCGCTGTTTCCGCATCTGAAGGCATCGGACAATATCGGTTTCGGCCCGAAGATACGCGGCGAGACGCGCACGGTAATCGATGAGAAGGTCAAGAAGGCGTCCGGGGTCCTCAATCTCTTCTCCTATCTCGACCGCTATCCCCGCCAGCTGTCGGGCGGCCAGCGCCAGCGCGTCGCCATGGGCCGCGCCATCGTGCGCGAACCGTCTGTGTTCCTGTTTGACGAACCGCTGTCCAATCTCGACGCACAATTGCGCGTGCAGATGCGCGTCGAGATCAAGGCTCTGCACCAGCGGCTGAAATCGACGATCGTCTACGTCACCCACGACCAGATCGAGGCTATGACCATGGCCGACCGCATCGTCGTGATGGATCGCGGCAGGATCCAGCAGGTCGGGGCGCCGCTGGAGCTCTATGACAGGCCGGCCAACAAGTTCGTCGCCTCCTTCCTCGGCTCGCCGTCGATGAGTTTCGTCTCGGGTTCGCTCAAGACGACGCTTGAGAAAACCTGGTTCGAATCGGCCGGTGGCGGGCGGCTGGCGCTTGCCGGCAAACAGGTGCCGGCGGACAGCGCGGTGGAGGCCGGCATCCGGCCCGAGCATTTTGTCATCGGCGAGGCTGTCGACGCGATGGCGATCAGGGTGGATGTCGTCGAGCCCACCGGCTCCGAAACACATGTCTATGGCGCTATCGGTGCTGATACGGTACGCGCCGTGTTCCGTGACAGGGTGCCGGTCAGGCCGGGAGACCTGCTGCCGGTTTCGGTCGATCCCGGCAACATCCATCTGTTCGACAAGGCGACGGGCCTGCCTCTATGAAAATATCAGCATGAAGACGCCGGCCGACATCATCACGCGCCTGCAGCTGATGTCGCAGGACGGAACGAAGTCGGATCGCAAGCTGGCCGGCTTCGTGCTGGCAGACCTCGACTTCGTTTCCAAGGCGGCGATTTCGGAAATTGCCGCGCGCGTCGGTATCAGCGAGCCGACGGTGACGCGGTTCTGCCGCAACCTCGGCTGCGAGGGCCTGCGCGACTTCAAATTCTATCTGGCGCAAGCCATCGCCATCGGCGGCCAGTATCTGTCGCCGGAGCCGTTGAGCCGCGATGCCCGCGAACAGCGCATCGCTTCCGCCATCACCGAAGCGGCGATATCGGCCATCCAGCGCGCCAGCGAAAACCTCGACATGACGACGCTGGTCGCCGTCGCCGCACGCATCGCGGTTTCCGGCAATGTGCTGTGCATCGGCTCCGGTGGCATTTCGTCGATGATGGCGACCGAAATGCAGAACCGGCTGTTCAGGCTTGGCGTGTCGGTGCTGGCGCAAATCGACGGACAGTTGCAATGCATGTACGCCGCCGTCGCCACCCCCGACACCACGCTGATCGCCTTCTCCGTCTCCGGCTATGCACGATCGGTCATCGATGCGGTGCAGGTCGCCCAGCAATATGGCGCCACGACGATCGCCATCACCCCGCCGGACTCCGCGCTCGCCAAGGTCGCCGACACGGTCATCCATTTCCAGTCGCTGGAAGACGGCAATATCTACAAGCCGACATCGTCGCGCTATGCGCTGCTGTCGATCGTCGACATGATCGTCACCTCGGTCGCCGAGACGCGCGGACCAAGGGTTCTGGAAAATCTGCGCCGCATCAAGCAGAGCGTCAACACGTTGAAAGTTGACGATCCGCGTTTGCCGCTGGGGGATTGACCCTCCGGCAAGGACATCAGGCCTGATGGCCGAGCGCCTCGATGCTTTTCGCCAACGTCTCCGGATCGCCTTCAATGCGCACGGTCTTCAGCCGCGCCGTGCCGCCGGCGACAACCGAGACGGCGGACCCCGGCACGCCAATCGCCTTGGCAATCAGCTTTTCGAGCGCATGATTGGCGGCGCCGTTTTCCGGCACGGCGCGGGCGCGCGCTTTCAGATGGCTTCGCTCGTCCGCCGTGGTCTCGATGCCTTCGAGCCTGTCCAGCGCAGCCTTCGGCGTCAGCCGGACAAACAGCTCGACGCCATCATCGCGCAGGCGAAACGGCGCGCTCATACGATCATCGGCCTCACAGGACCAGAGGCGCCACACTGGTCAATATGAACTGCCGCAGGAAGAACAGGATCAGAAGCAGGATGATCGGCGAGATGTCGATGCCGCCAAGGTCCGGCATGAACCGGCGGATCGGCCGCAACGCCGGTTCGGTCAGCCGATAGAGCATGTTGCCTATGGAACCGACGAACTGATTGCGCGAGTTGACGACGTTGAAGGCGTAAAGCCAGGAAAAGATCGCCGATGCGATGATGATCCACCAGTAGAGGTCGAGCGCCATGACGATTGTCTGAATGAGGGCGAGCATGCCGGTCTCCAATTGTTGCCGACATGTAGCCATTGCACGCGAAACCGGCAAGGGCCGCCTGCCACGGTGCGCCGGTACGGCTGCCAGGCCACTGGATTTCGGCAAACCTCCGCCTTGACAGGAAACCGCGGCGCCCGATAAATGCGCCCATCCGCTGGACGGGGCTGTAGCTCAGCTGGGAGAGCGCGTCGTTCGCAATGACGAGGTCAGGAGTTCGATCCTCCTCAGCTCCACCAGCGGATTAATTCCTCGCTCTCCGCGCCATATGCAGTCCGCGACGCTCGTCCGGGCTGGCCTCCACGGCTGGCATTTGCCGTGCCGGCGCGCCTAAAAGGCCGCGCGCCGCGCCGCCTGTTTTCGCAATCTCCGGCAAGACTTTTGTCAATTGGACTTATGGCGGAAGCGCTCGTCGATTGTTTCCGTTTTTTTTGCAAACCGCCCCACTAAATTGACGTTACCAAATCAGTTTTTTCTGTGCGTTGTGGCCAAGGCGTTTCGGCGGGGGCGACCGGAGACGCTATATGGATTTCGAGTTGAAATGAAAAACCCGCCCGCGGAAGCAAAGACGTGTCAATTCGCGAGAATCTCGCTGCAAATCTTAGACGGCTGAGCAAGGACCATGCCTCCGTAAGTGCGGTATGCCGTGAGCTGCACATCAATCGCACGCAGTTCGAACGCTACCTGCAAGGGCAGACCGTTCCCAACAAGGCCACCGCCAAGCTGATATGCGATTACTTTCGGATCGACGAGGCCGAACTGTACCAGGATCCCGGCGCACCCGAGCCCGCGATGCGTGGCCTGCCGCCGGTTTCCGAGAGCCTGTTCAACCAGATGATCCGCCCTCCCAGTCCTTCGATCGCGGGCGGCACCTATTTCACCTATTTCTCGATCCCGGGCCGCCTCGACCTCCTGATGCGCTCGGTGACCTTCGTGCGGCGCGAAGCCGAACTGGTCACCTTCCGAAGGGTCACCGGATGGTCGGAGCGCCAGGGATCGACCTGGGCACGAGCGCGCGGCAATCACTATGGCGTGGCGATCTCGCGGCTGAACTGGATCTATTTCAGCGGCATCAATCGCCGACAGACCGGAGAGCCGTCGCTGATCTCCGTGCAATGGGCTCCCATCTCCGAACCGGTGCTGATGGGCAAGGCCATGCTTCTGACGGAGGCCGGCCCGGCATTCGTGTCCGTCATCATGCGGCGCGACATTGCCAATATCCAGGCAAGGGATGCCATCAGCATGGCGCATGTCATCAGCCTCGACGATGCGGGCGTCGACCAACTGGTTGTCAGCCTGACCCGGGACGGGTTGGGCTAATCCCTCGGATCGCCGTGTCTTACGCCAAATAAGAATAAGCGTACGCCGATAAAGCGTATGCCAACGATTGTCTACTCTGTATCTGAATAAAATCGATATTTTACACTTTAATGCCAGGAAAGATAATCCACACGTCCGTCTTCGGCTCGTGGTTTTACTATAATTTTAACAAACCATTAACTCTTCCGACCTTACCTTTCTTCACGCGGATCCCATTCTGGGGGTCTTTCAACGGATCCCAAATGGGGGTCAGGAAAGGGATAAAAATGGCCAAGAAAGTGACTAACGCTCCGAAGCTGACGATTGCCGCCGGCACGCAGACCGTCTTCTTTTCGCAGGGTATGCACTACAACAAGCGCTGAAGCCGTTCTGCGCCGACGAGCGGTTCGCTTGTCGGCGCCTCGGCTCCGCAGATGGCATCCAGCTTCATGAAAATGCGCTCTTCGAAAACGCTCGTTTTCTACCCCGGACCGAACAAGGTCACGGCATGCAACTTCCTGACCAGAAGCGTCTTCGAATGCAGCCCTGAGATGGTCGGCCTTCTCGCATCGTGGGACAAATGGGCATCGACGGCGGACATTGCCCGCGCCCATGGGTGGTCGAAGTCCGAGTTGAAGGCTGTCGTTCCGCAGTTGCTCGATTTTTCCGCCCTGGTCACCGCCGGATCGCCTCTCGCCGAGCAGGAGGAACAATTTTCAGGACAATGGAGTTGGGGGCTTCCGACGGCGCTGATGCATTTCTGCGTCCAGGACAGCGAATACATGACCATCGAGCAGGCGGAAGAGCGGCAGATAGAACGCGCCGGCCATACGCCGCAGCCGGACCTCCTGCTCAAGAATTCCGCCGGCGCTATCCAGCTGCCGAATGCACTGGAAGACAACGAACTTCTTAGCTTGATGGCGCGGCGCCGCACCAACCGCACGGCGGCTCAGCCCACCATCACAGCCAAACAGCTTTCCGATTGCCTGTTCGCAGGGCTCGGCATCATCGGCGAGACCGCCAATTGCGTTGGCACCCTGCCGCTTGGCATGACCCCTTCCGGCGGCGCGCGGAATCCCTATGAGGCCTATGTGGTCGCGCTCGGCGTCGATGGCCTCGAGCCCGGTGTCTATCATTATTCCGCCGCCGATCACGACCTTGGCAGGATTTCCGCGAACCATCTGCCGAAGATCTCCGAACTGGTCGGCGGACAGGAGTGGGCTGATAGCATGCCGTGCCTGATCCTGCTTTGCGCCAGGCTCGATCGCACGATGTGGAAATATGAGGACGCCAACGCCTATCGTGTCGTGCTGATCGAGGCCGGCCATATCGGCCAGAATATCATGCTGGCGGCGACCAATCATGGCCTGTCGGCATGTCCGACAGCCGCGCTCAATCATTCCGCCATCAAGCGGCTGCTTGGTCTCGACAGTCTCACCGACGCACCGATCTATGCCTTGACCCTCTCGACCCCGGAAAGAGACCCGTCCACCGCGAGCCAATCCATCAATTAGTCGACCAACAATGTGCAGTCCGGCCAGTAACGCGTTCCCCAGGGTATAACCAGAGACAGGAGCAGCACGTGCCAAATCAATCCTTACGCCAGTCGGAAATCGATAGTCTTCAATATATTTCGTCGATGACCAATGAGCTCGTGCAAATGGCCGAATCAAGCCGTTTTCCGATGATCTCCTATCTGCTGGGCATGGCCTATGCGGAGGCCTTCGACGTTCTTCGCGGCGCACGGCCGGCCAGGCATGCGCAGCTCAGCGGCAACCCGCTGCACCCCAAGGCGCAGGCAAAAGACAATCGTGCCGCCCAGCCACGGAGAGCGTAGCGACATGCAATCGTCAGCCGCATGCGCGGTGGCCGGCTCGACCTCCCGGCCAAACCGCTGGGAGACGCTGTGCGCGTTGCAAAGCCTGCTGCCGCTGCTGAAGAAAGCCGCGACGGATCTGCACCGCGCCGACATGGTCTACTGGTTCGAGCAGGCCGATGCCGAGGTCGCCAACATCATCAGGGGCCACCCCTCCGATGCAACCGCGATCCCGACCCTGATTGCATCCTGCCCGCAGGACCGGCATCCGGTCGCTCAGGCTTGATGCAAGTCGCCCGCCCAAACGCCACGCGCTTAGTGGTTCAGCGCCGCTGAACCGCTCTGATCACCAGCTTTCAGGCAATTCCAGACCGGAGCCTATTGCGCGCCTGGAATGCCAAGGGGGACCTGCACATGAACATGATAGCCAACATCAGAAGCGTCGATGCCAGGGAAAGCATTTTCAGTCGGCTCGACGTCTTGATCGCCAGGCGACCGCCATCGCCTGACGCCGCGCGGATCGAGGCCCGCCAACTCGTCTCGATGGCGATTGCCGACAGCTGCCAGGCCGACAGTCTCTGGGGTACAGTGGACGCCTTCCACGCCCATTTCGACTTCATGATGCAGACCATCGAGATCAACGGAGCCGATGACCCGAGCCTCGGGCTGTTGCGCACGAAATGCCGTTTCTACCTCGAACAGGTCGAGGCCCTGAGCCTGTCACTGACCTATTGACAGGCCAGCCGATCAAGTTCGGCTCTAGAGCAATTCCAGGAAAAGTGTGAAACGGTTTTCCCGGGAATACGCATAGCGTTTTCCCTTGGGAATTGCGTCAAAACAAGAGTTAGAGTAGTTGGCCGTTTCCGTGAAACGGTGAGCTGCTCTAGTTGCGCAGGCTGAACACGAACGGCGCTGTACGGCTCAGACGCGAGCCGAGGTCCGGTGGCGGTGCCGGCACCGTGGCGCCTTGCAGCACGGCGAGCGCCGCACGGTCCAGATCCGCATCCCCGGAGGAACGAGAGAGCTTGGCGGACAGGACCCGGCCGGACGAGTCGACCGTGAAGGCGACATACGGCCTGCCTTCCACGCCTCGGGCCTTGGCAGAGCTGGGATAGCGCGTGTGCCGCTTGATCCAGGCGCCCAGACGGGAGTCCCATTTGCTGGAGTCGCCGGAGCGCGACGTCGATTCCGCCGCCTTCGGCGCCGCGGTCCTGGCCGCGGGCCGTGCGTCGGCGCTGGCGACGGTTGCCGTCTTCGGCGGAGCCGCCTTCTCCTTCTTAAGCCGCGGCTTGGGCTTCTCGACAGGTTTTTTCGCCTTGGCCTCGACCGGTTTCTTGTCTTTGACAATTTCGACCGGTTTCGGCTGCGGCAAGGGAATGACGACGTCTGGCGTAACGGCCTCGACAACATCCGGGATGACCTCATCCGGCGGCGGCTGATCGGCCTGTTCAGCCGTTTCGGTCCGGTTGGGTTCGGCCTCGTCAGGCGCGACCGCTTCCGGCGGCTCGACAACCGGCTCCGCCTTTTCGACCGGTTCTTCAGGCGTCGGCTCGGTCGTCGGTGTCGGTTCGGTCTGATCTGGCGTCACCGCGTCCAGCGCGGCGACCTGTTCTCGTACGGCCGGCATCACCACCATCGGCGCCATCTCGATCACCTGGGCCGGTGGCGGACCGCCGTCCGCTTCGGTGACCATGGTGAGATTCTGCACTGCATAGGCGACCGCGACATGGGCTCCGAGGACCAGCGCGGCAGCACCGGCCCACAAGCCAAGGTCGCGCCAGCCGAAGCGCGACATCTGGACCGAGGGCACGGCGACCGCTTGCGTCATGGCGCCGCCGCACCGGTGGCTGTGGGCGCGGGGGCATTGGACGCGGGAGCCGTCTCCAGGCCGACCAGCGCGATCTTCAGATAGCCGGCGCCGCGCAACAGGTTCATCGCCTCCATCAGGTCGCCATAGGCGACCGCCTTGTCGGCGCGCAGGAAGATGCGCGTCTGCTTGTCACCCTTGGTCTTGGCGTCCAGCGTCGCGGCGAAAGCCGGGCGTGGCACGCCGTCATTGCCGATCGCCAGCGTCAGATCGTCCTTCAGCGTCAGGAACAGCGGTGTCTCGGGCCTCGGCGCGGGCGTTGCGGTCGAACCCGGCAGGTCGACATTGACATCCACCGTGGCCAGCGGTGCCGCGACCATGAAGATAATCAACAACACCAGGATGACATCGATGAACGGGGTGACGTTGATCTCGTGGCTTTCCTCGAGATCGTCATCCATGGTCTGTCGGATTCTGCTTCCCATGGCGCTACTCCGCCGCCAGTGGCGCGGCCGGCGCGACGGTGCGGAAGTCGAGGTCGCGGCTGACCAGTCGTTCGACCCCTGCCGAGGCATCGGCGAGGATCTGCCGATAGCCGGCTATCGAGCGGGCGAAGACGTTGTAGATGACGACGGCCGGTATGGCCGCGACCAGGCCCATCGCGGTGGCCAGCAGCGCTTCGGCGATGCCCGGCGCGACCACGGCGAGATTGGTGGTCTGCGCCTGCGAGATGCCGATGAAGGCGTTCATGATGCCCCAGACCGTGCCGAACAGGCCGACGAAGGGCGCGGTCGAGCCGATCGTCGCCAGCACGCCGGTGCCGCGTGACATGCGCCGCGCCGCCGCCGCCTCGATGCGCGACAGGCGCGACGTAACCCGTTCCTTGAGGCCATCGCCTGAGACATGATCGAGGGCGCCGGCTGAGAGTGCGGTCTCCTCCTCGGCCGCCCGCACCAGCAGCGCGCCCGGGCCGCCGCTGCGGTCGAGGGTACTGCTGGCCTGCTTCAGCGTGGCGGCCTTGCCGATCGCCCGCACGGCGCGACGGATGCGCAGCTTGCCGCCGAAAAGCTCCAGCGACTTGGCCAGCCATATCGTCCAGGTGACGACGGAGGCAAAGGCCAGCCCGATCATCACCGCCTTGACGACGATATCGGCCGCCATGAACATGCCCCATGGCGACAGGTCATGCGGCAAGGTCAATTCCATCGCCGTCGAAGGTCCGGCCTCGGCTGGCGCGGCCGTGTTCGGCTGGGTGCCCGGCTGCGAAGGCGCCATCGTGGCCGGCGGAGCGACTGCCGGTGCGGCGGGCGCCGGCGCAATCGGCGCTGGGGCCGTGGGAGCAGCCGGGGTGGGGGCATCAATCGCCGGCGCGGCACCGGCCGGTTGCTCCTGGGCCATCGCGCTGCCGGCCGACAGGATGACGGATGCGACCAACGCCGCCAACAAACCACTTCTCGACAACAGCTTCTTCCTTGTTCTCACAGCGGCCAGCCGCCTTCTATTTCCCGCCGCCGCACCAGATCTCGTCACTGCACATAGCCGACAGGCTGGCCGGTGACGGGGTGCGCGAACACGCCCATCTCCACGCCGAAAATGCCTTTCAGCACATCGCTGCGCATGATCTCGGCTGGTGTGCCGCGCGTCAGCAGCTTGCCGTCCTTGAGCGCGATCAGCTCGTCGCAGTAGCGCGCCGCCATGTTGGGATCGTGCAGCACGACGACGACGCACAGGTCGCGTTTGCGGCTGAGTTCCTTGACCAGCCCGAGCACCTCGACCTGATGGGCGATGTCGAGTGCCGAGATCGGCTCGTCGAGCAGCATGACGCCGGCGTTCTGCGCCACCAGCATGGCGAGCCAGGCGCGCTGGCGCTCGCCGCCCGACAATTCGTCCACCAGCCGATCCGCGAACCCGTCCATGTCGGTCAGGGCCAGCGCCTCGTCGACATGCTGCCTGTCCTGCGCGCGGAAGCGGCCAAGCGCGCCATGCCAGGGATAGCGTCCCAACGTCGCCAGTTCGCGCACGGTCAGGCCGGTCGCCGCCGGTGTCGTCTGCGGCAGATAGGCAAGCGCGCGGGCAAATTCGCGGGCGCCCCATTGCGGCAACGGACGCCTGGCGAAAGTGATGGCGCCTGAACTCGCCGGCTGTTGGCGCGCCATGAGCTTGATCAGCGTCGACTTGCCCGAACCATTGTGGCCGATCAGCCCATAGACGCGCGAGCGCTCCAGTTCGAGCGAGACCGGACCGAGCAGCGTCCGCTCGCCGACGGCAAAGCGCACCGCGTCGATATGGAAGGCAGTCTGGGCATCAATTCCAGCCATGCTCATGGCTTTTCTCCAGTGCGGCCGCCCGCATTTCCAGATTCCGGCTTTCGACGGCTCATGCCCGGTTGACTATGAAACATGACCTTACTAGTCAACATTGAAGATGACTGCAACGATCAACAAATCGTCGCGACCGGCAATATCGACATGAAATTTGGAAAAGGGGGCGCAGGATGATCTCGGGACGTGGACTGATTTGGCAGGACCGGATGGCGCGAAAGCGCCTGCTGATCGCAGCGGTGTCGGTGCCGGCCCTGCTTGGCTGCGGCCATGCACTGGCCCAGGAGACGGTCACCACCACCCTGGACCCGATCAACGTCCAGGAACGTGTCGAAAGCGCCTTCGGGCCGGTCAAGGGCTACGTGGCCACCAAGGGCTCCACCGGCACCAAGACCGACACGCCGCTGATCGAGACGCCACAGTCGATATCGGTGATCACCAAGGGCCAGATGGAAGCACAGGCGATCGACAATCTCGGCGGCGTTCTGCGCTACACGCCCGGCGCCACTGGCGATCTCTACGGCACCGACAATCGCGGCCTCGGCCTGCAATTGCGCGGCATTTCGAACGCCAACGGCGTCTTCTACAAGGACGGGCTGCAGCTCAAGGAGAGCAATTTCACCCTGTTCACCGCGCTCGATTCCTACGGGGCGGAACGTTACGAAGTGCTGCGCGGACCAGCCTCGGTGCTTTATGGCCAGGCAAGCCCCGGCGGCATCATCAACTATGTCAGCAAGCGGCCGACCGAGGAAAACCTGCGCGAGATCGAACTCGGTGGCGGCAGCTTCAATCGCTATGAAGGCAAGTTCGATTTCAGCGGTGCCGTGAACGCCGACAAGTCGCTGCTGTTTCGCCTCACCGGTGCCGCTCACATGGGCGACACGCAGACCGATTTCGTCAAGGACGATCGCATCTTCATCGCGCCGGCGATCACCTGGCAGCCCGATGCCGACACCAGCCTGACCATCCTCGCCAACTATCAGCGCGACCGCTCGGGATGGGCGATGCAGTACCTGCCTGCCTACGGCACGGTCATACCGGGCAAGGACGGCAAGTACCTGCCGAACAGCATGTTCGTCGGCGAACCCGGCTTCGATTCCTACAACAACGACCAGGCCTCGATCGGCTACGAATTCGATCACCGTTTCAACGAAACTTGGCAGGTGCGACAGCATGCCCGCTACGTCCACCTCACCCACACCGAGGAGGGCGTCTTTGGTGGCGGACTGACGGACTCGAACGGCCTGGAACCTTCAAGCGGCGACTACTACCGTTACGCAGATGCCGGCGGCACCAAACTCAGCGGCGTCACCATCGACAACCAGGCACAAGCCGATTTCGACACCGGGCCGCTTGCCCACACGCTGCTCGTCGGCCTCGACTACAAACGCTACACTTACCGCGACTATGCCTCGGAAGGGACCGTCGAGGACGGTTTCAACATCTTCGATCCGGTTTACGGGTACCCGATCACCGATCTGACGCCCTACACCGATACCGACACCACCCAGCAGCAGGTCGGTCTCTATGCCCAGGACCAGGTCAAGTTCGGCAACTGGCGGCTGACCCTTGGCGGCCGCCAGGATTGGTCGGATGCCAAGGTCTACGACAATCTGGCCGGCGGCTACATTCCCGAGCAGAAGGACAACGCCTTCACCAGCCGCGCCGGCCTGGTCTATCTCGCAGACAACGGCCTGGCACCCTATGTCAGCTATTCCGAGTCGTTCCAGCCGGTGGCCGGCGCCGATAGCGACGGCAATCTGTTCGTGCCCGAGACCGGCAGGCAGTACGAGATCGGCCTGAAGTACCAGCCGACTGGCTGGAATTCCTTCATTACGGCATCGGTTTTCGACCTGACCCGACAGAATGTCGTGCGTTCCGGTAATGAGGGCTCACCCAACGATCTGTTCCAGACCGGTGAGATCCGTTCGCGCGGCGTGGAATTCGAGGCCGTTGCCAGCCTCGATTCCGGCTTCGACCTGAGAGCGGCCTACACCTATCTCGACACGAAGATCACCAGGGCGACCGCTGTCGAAGACGTCAACGGCGTCTGGGTCAGCAACGAGGGCAACACGCCCTTCGGCGTGCCGGCCCATTCCGCATCGCTTTGGGCCAATTACACCTTCATGAGCGGCAAGCTCGAAGGTCTCGGCCTGGGCGCCGGTGTCCGCTATGTCGGCTCGACCTATGGCGACGACGCCAACAGCTTCAAGGTTCCGTCGGTCGTGCTCGCCGACGCGGCGGTGCATTACGCCTGGCAGAACGCCACGCTCAGCCCCAATGCCAGCAATCTGTTCGACAAACGCTACGTCGCCTCCTGCTTCTCCTCGGGCTTCGGCTGCTTCTACGGCGAGGGCCGCAGGATCAACGGTTCGGTGAAATACACATGGTAGAAGCAATGTGGCGGGCCGGCCCAAAATGGCGGCGCTGACACGGCGCCAGTATCTTGCCGGCCTCGCCGCGACCGGCCTCGCTTTGCCGGGCGGCACGGCACGCGCGGCACCTGCCCGCGTCGTCTGCCTGGAATGGACATCGGCCGAAATGGTGGTCTCGCTCGGCGTGTCGCCGCTCGCCGTCGGCGACACCAGGGGTTATGGCGACTGGGTCCAGGGCCCGGCGCTGCCGCAGGCCACCATCGACCTGGGATCGCGCAGCGAGCCCAATCTCGAACTGCTTCGGGAATTGCGGCCCGACCTGATCGTCGGCGCCTATGGCTATGGCTTGGACGAGAACAGCTTCACCAGATTGGCGCCGACCTTCAATGTGCCGTTCTACAGCGGCAAGGCTCCACCTTACGCGCAGGCGCAGCAGGTGACGCTGCAGCTTGGCGACATGCTTGGCCGTGGGACGGAAGCAGAAAACCTTGTCGGGCGCACCGAAGCCTCGATCGCCCAAGCGCGTGCCAGGCTGGAGCGGGCGGCGCAAAAACCGGTCTGCGTCGTCAGCATGTTCGACGATCGCCATGTCCGCGTCTACGGCGCCGGCAGCCTGCTGCAGGACGTCCTCGACCGGCTCGGCCTCGTCAATGCCTGGACTGGCGCCACCAATGAATGGGGTTTTTCGACGGTCGGCATCGAGGAACTGGTCGCCGTCGGCGAGGCGCAACTGATCTCGCTCGATCCGATCCCGCCGCACGTCAGGATCAGGATCGCCCGCAACTCGCTCTGGGCCAATCTGCCCTGCGTCCGGAACGGCCAGGTGCGGACCATTCCGCCGGTCTGGCCGTTCGGCGGTCTTACTGCCGCCGCGCGTTTCGCCGAATTCGTGGCAGCGGCATGATCGCTCAGGCAATGTCCCTGCCGCGACAGCGCGACGGCATCGGCGCGCTCATCCTGCTGGTGGCCGTGCCCGCGGGTCTGGCGCTGGTGCTGAGCGTCATCGATCTCATCCACCTTCTGCCGGCGCACCTGTGGTGGCAGGCGCTCACCGCCCCCGACACATCCGATCCAGTGCAGTTGCTGTATCGCTATGCTTTCCTGCCACGTGTCGCCGTCAGCGTGCTGGCCGGCGCGGCGCTCGGTCTCGCCGGTGTCGTCATGCAGCATGTGCTGCGCAACCCGCTGGCCGAGCCGACCACGATCGGCACCAATGCCGGAGCAAGCCTCGCTTTGGCGGCCGCCACCCTCTACGCACCATGGCTGCTGGAAGGCGGCCGTGAAGGGGTGGCGCTGGCTGGCGGCGCTCTCGCCACATCAGCCGTTTTCGCACTGGCGCGCGGGCGCAGCTTTTCGCCAGTGTCGATCATCATCGCCGGCCTCGTCGTCAGCCTCACTTTCGGTTCGGCCGGCGCGCTGCTGATGGCGCTCAACCGCGAATACACCGAGGAGCTGTTCATCTGGCAGAGCGGCTCGCTGGTGCAGAATGGCGATGCGGCCGTCGTTGCTCTGGCGCCGTGGCTGCTGGCCGGCATCTGCGCCGCGTTCCTGCTCTGGCGACCGCTACGCCTGCTCGATCTCAGCGACGACGGCGCGGCATCGCTCGGCACCCGCCCGGCCGTCATCCGCCTTGCCGGCATGGCTGTCGCCGTCTCGCTTGGCGCGTTGGTCGTCGCCGAGGTCGGCGTCATCGGGTTCGTGGCGCTCGCTGCCCCGGCGCTGGCGCGGCTGGCCGGAGCGCGCACGCTTGGCCGCCGCCTGGTCTGGTCGCCGCTGGTCGGCGGCGCCCTGCTCTGGCTCACCGACCGTCTGGTGCAGCATCTGCCGTTCGCCGGCGAAATCCCCGCCGGCACCGCGACCGCTTTGCTCGGCGCGCCGCTGCTGCTGTTCCTGTTGCCGCGAATGCGAACCACCCCCGAAAGGCAGGCCGATATGATGTCGTCCGTACGCCTGCCGACAAACGGCCTGCCGTTGATCGCCGGCCTGCTGGCGCTCATCCTCGCGGTTGTCGTCGCAATGGGCTTTGGCCGTGGCGCAGGCGGTTGGCACTGGATCGCATCCGAGGATTTGACCGAGCTGCTTGCCCTGCGCGCGCCTCGCGTCGTCGTCGCCCTGTCGGCGGGCGTCCTGCTCGCGGTCGCCGGCACGCTGATGCAGCGCATGACCGGCAACCCGATGGCAGCACCCGAAGTGCTCGGCATTTCCGGCGGCGCCTCTTTCGGCGTGCTGGCGCTGCTGTTGCTCAGCGACGGCTTCGACCGCGCGGCAATGCTCGGCGCCGCACTCGCGGGCGCCTTGCTGGCGCTGACGATCGTCGTGCTGGTCGGGCGGCGCAATGCACTGTCGCCGGCGCGGCTGCTGCTTGCCGGCGTCGCCGTGGCGACGGTCGCGTCGGCCTTCGCCGCGCTGCTTCTGGCCAGCGGCGATCCGCGCACGGGCTTCCTGCTCGCCTGGCTATCGGGATCGACCTATCGCGCAACGCCCAATGATGCCTTCACTGCCGCTGCGGTCGCGGTCGCCGTCCTCGCGCTGGCGCCGCTGACGGCGCGCTGGCTCGATATAGTGCCGCTCGGCGAAACTGCCGCGCGTGGCCTTGGCCTGCGGCTTGGACGGGTTCGCGCCATTCTGCTGGCACTTACCGCGCTGGCCACCGCAACCGCGACATTGGTCATCGGCCCGCTGAGCTTCGTCGGCCTGATGGCGCCGCATCTCGCGCGCATGCTCGGCTTCCGCCGTGCCGTGCCGCAGCTTCTGGCCTCGGCCATGACAGGCGGGCTGATCCTCGTTGCCGCCGACTGGGCAGGCCGGACGCTGATCTTTCCCTGGCAGGTGCCGGCCGGGCTCATCGCCGCCTTCGTCGGCGGCCCCTATTTCATGGCGCTGATGTGGAAAGGCAGGCAATGAAGTCGGCCCTGGCATATTGCCGACCCTGCCCTGCCGATTGTAAGCAGCGCCCATCGATGGCGGCCGGTGCCCTCGCCGCGTCCATCAAGACAGCTTGCGGTTCACCTCGATGATCAGACGTTTCCTGTCCTATTACGCGCCCTGGAAGGGGCTGTTCGCGCTCGACTTCTCCTGCGCGGTGCTGGCCGGCCTGCTCGAACTCGGCTTTCCCATGGCGGTCCGCACCTTCGTCGACCAGCTCCTGCCACGGCAGGACTGGACGCTGATCATCATCGCCTCGGCCGGGCTGCTGGTAATCTATCTGCTCAACACGGTGCTGATGGCGGTCGTCACCTATTGGGGCCACATGCTTGGCATCAACATCGAGACCGAGATGCGGCGCAAGAGCTTCGATCATCTGCAGAAACTGTCGTTCCGCTTCTACGACAACCACAAGACCGGCCATCTCGTCGGTCGCGTCACCAAGGATCTCGAGGAGATCGGCGAGATCGCGCATCATGGCCCCGAGGACCTGTTCATCGCCATCATGACGTTCGCCGGCGCCTTCGTGCTGATGTTCACGGTCAACATGCATCTGGCGCTGATCACGGCGGTGATCGTGCCTCTGATCGCCTGGGTGACGATGCGCTACGGCGACCGCATGGAGCGCAACTGGCAGGCGCTCTACCGGCGTGTCGGCGATTTCAACGTCCGCATCGAGGAGAATGTCGGCGGCATGCGCGTCGTCCAGGCCTTCGCCAACGAGGAGCATGAGCGCACGCTGTTCGCGCATGACAACCAGCGCTACCGCCAGACCAAGCTCGACGCCTACCGCATCATGTCGGCCAGCAATTCGCTGAACTACATGGGCATAAGGCTGATCCAGCTCGTGGTCATGATTGCCGGCAGCTACCTCGTCATCACGGGAGGCCTGAGCAATGGCGGCTTCGTCGGCTTCCTGCTTTTGGTCGGCGTCTTCGTGCGGCCGATCGAGAAGATCAATTCGGTGATCGAGACCTATCCAAAAGGCATTGCCGGCTTCCGCCGCTACACAGAGTTGCTCGACACCGAACCCGACATCGCCGACCGGGCCGGTGCCGTTACCGCCAGCGGCCTCAAGGGCGACATCAAATATCGCGGTGTGAGCTTCGGCTATGGCGACGGCAAGCCGGTGCTCAGGGATATCGATCTCACCATCCGCGCCGGCGAAACCATCGCCTTCGTCGGGCCGTCAGGTGCCGGCAAGACCACCATATGCTCGCTGCTGCCGCGGTTCTACGAAGTCAGCGCCGGGCGGATCAGCATCGACGGCATCGATATCAGGGACATGACGCTCGCTTCGCTGCGCGGCCAGATCGGCATCGTCCAGCAGGATGTCTTCCTGTTCGGCGGCTCGATCCGCGAAAACATTGCCTATGGCCGTCTCGGCGCCTCCGACGACGCCATCGCCGATGCCGCGCGGCGGGCGCAGCTCGACGGCATGATATCAGGCCTGCCGGCCGGTTACGACACGATCATCGGCGAGCGCGGCGTAAAACTGTCCGGCGGCCAGAAGCAGCGGCTGGCGATTGCCCGTATGTTCTTGAAGAACCCGCCGATCCTGATCCTCGACGAGGCGACGTCGGCGCTCGACACCGAGACCGAGCGCGAAATCCAGAAATCGCTGGCCGAACTTGCCGAAGGCCGAACCACGCTGGTCATCGCACACCGGCTGGCCACGATCCGCGGCGCCGACCGCATCGTCGTCGTCTCGGAGTCGGGCGTCGTCGAGCAGGGGTCGCACAGCGAACTGATCCGTGCCGGCGGCATCTATCGACGCCTGCACGACGCCCAGCATCTGGTGTCATCGCGTTGATCCACTATGGTAGCGGCCAAGCAGGGAGCCCCCGGATGATCAAGGCAACGCCCTTCGACTTTCCCTTTGACGGCAGGCTGGTGGCCGAAAACACCGCGCTGATCGTCATCGACCTGCAGCAGGATTTCCTGTCGACGACGGGCTACTTCGCCAGGCAGGGCTATGATCCGTCGCCTCTGAGAGCGATCCTGCCGACGGTGAGCCGGCTGATCGCGGCCGCGCGCAAGGCCGGCGTCAGGGTCATCCATACCAGGCAGGGCTATAGGGCCGACATGGCCGATATGACGCCTTACGAAAAATGGCGCCGCAAGCGCTCCGGTCTCGACGGCACCGATATCCTGCTGCGCTCGGGCACGGGGTTCCAGATCGTTCCGGAGATCGACGTGGCACCGCACGACATCATCGTCGACAAGACCTGCAACAGCGCCTTCATTTATACGGATTTCGAGCTTGTGCTCCGCGCGCAAGGCATCACGCATCTCATGTTTTCCGGATGCACGACGGATGTCTGCGTCCACACCACGCTGCGCGAAGCCTGCGACCGCAACTTTCAATGCCTGACGATTTCCGACGCCTGCGCCAGCGGCGACAAACAAGCCCACGAGGCCGCGCTTCATATGGTGACGGTCGAAGATGGCGTCTTCGGCGCGCTGGCGGATTCGGGCGCTGTCATTGAAGGCCTGTCGCGGCTTGGCGACAGGCCCGAGGCAACAAAAGGCTGAAGGACTTCAGCCCGTTGCGCGCGTCTCCAATCCTGCACGAGACGCATATGCTCCAGGCTGGAATGCCTCGTGTTCGCGACGCGCCAGCGAATTGCGCAGCAGGGCGATCGTTTCCCGGCCGAGCGTTGCGATCTCGCGTGGCGTGTCGACGCCGACAATCATGAATTCATCGATCCCGAGGGCTGCATAGGCAAGCAGCGACAGGGCGGCCTGGGCTGGCGGCCCGGCAACATCGACCGCCTTGTGGCCGGAGGCGGAAGCACCCTGGTGAATCCCGACCGGAAGCGCGAAGCGCAGCTTGCCGGCCCGGCCATGTTCGGCGGCGGAGCGGCGCACCCGCTCCATCAATTGCCGGATCTCGTCGATCGAGCCCGGCGCCAGTTCAAAGACATCGGCATGCCGGCCGGCCACCTTGAGCGCCGTTCCGGACTGCCCGCCCATGCGGATGACCAGGTCGGCGCCGTGCGGTCCCTTGCGCGGCACGTAGCCGCCCTTGATGCTGTAGAACGTTCCTTCGTGGTCGAAGGGCCGGTCGTTCGACCACAGCCGCTTCAGCAGCACCAGATATTCGTCTATTCGCTGCCAGATGACGGTGTGCCCGACCGGCCGTGTTTCGGCGTCGGCATCGCTCAGCGGCTCGCTGATCATTCTCAGCGCCAGGCGTCCGCCGCTTTGCCTGTCGATCGACGCCAGTTGGCGGGCCGCCACAGTCGGTTCGACCACGCCCGCCCAATGGGTGAGCACGACTTCCAGCGACGAGGTGCGATCGAGCACCTGGGCCGCAAGATCCATGTTGGTCAGCAGTCCGGCCGAATCGTCGACGACGATCTTGCGGAAGCCGCCGTCCTCGATCAGCCCGAGCTTGGTCGCGGTCTCGGCAAAGTCGTAGAAAAAAGGAACCGCGGCATCGGCGGTCTTGCCGGGAATATGCGTGAACTCGATCGGCATTGCCATGTCCTCCGTGGTGTCGGGCGCGCGAAAGCACGCCGAGGATTCGGTTCATTCAACTCCAATTGCCTGTAAGTGGTGGGGCAGCTAACCCCGGTCGATCTGACGACTCAGGGAATAAGACCCAGAACAACGGCCCCGGTGAACACGAACGCAAGGGCAAAGACGAGATAGGCGAAAGCCCCGGCATAGGCCGGGCGGAAGGTCTGGGCATTGGCCGCCCGCTGACCACTGCGATCCGTCTGGGCGTTCTGGATATAGGACATATCGACCTCCGTCTCGTCGGTTAATCTATAAAACTTGTAGACTTTGTCGATTGCTATTTTTCGGTCAAATCTAGAATAATTTTCTCTTAGGTGATGGGAAGTTGGTAGCCACTTGCTTACAGGGGCACTCGGGCGGCCGATCCGTATGGCGCGTCCGTTTTCGGGTCTGCGTCCGAATGGACCTATGACCTTGGCCTCGCGGCACTCAATTCGTGGATTGGCCGCCCGGCGCCGGCGCGGTAGCATCGCCCAACCAGCAAAGCGAAATCGTCACATAGGGGCAAAAAAAATGGGCACAAGACTGGCCGGCAAGGTCGCCATCATTTCGGGCGGCGCGACGGGAATGGGTGGAGCAGCCTCGGAGCTGTTCGCCGCCGAAGGCGCCAAGGTGGCGATCATCGACCGCAACGGCGAGGCGGCCGCCGCAACCGCAGCGACAATCAGGGCACGCGGCCATGTCGCCGAGCATTTTGTCGCCGACGTCTCCGACGAGGCACAGGTCGAAGCCGCCGTGAAGGGTGCTATCGAAAAACTCGGGCCCATCACCGTGCTGTTCAACCACGCCGGCACCATCGTGATAAAGCCCTTCCTGGAGACCACGGTGCAGGAATGGGATTGGCTGCATGCCGTCAATGTGCGCTCGATGTTCCTGATGACGCGCGCCGTTTTGCCCGGCATGATTGCGGCGGGCGGCGGCTCGATCGTCTGCACCTCGTCGATCTCGGCGGTGGCGGCTACTCCCAACGAAGTGCTCTATGACACCACCAAGGGCGCCTGCCACATGTTCGCCCGCGCCATCGCCGTCGAGTTCCGCGACCGCAACATCCGCTGCAACGCCGTCTGCCCGGGCTTCATCCGCACGCCGCACGGCCTGCGCGAGGTTGCCGACCTCGGCAGGCTCGGCGTCGATGTCTCGGACGCAGCGCTGGCCGCGCAGCAGGGCCGCATCGGCGAGCCGGAAGAGGTGGCGAGGGCGGCGCTTTACCTCGCCAGCGACGAGTCGAGCTTCGTCAACGGCACGCATCTGTTCGTCGACAACGGTTTTACCGCGATGTGAACAGCTACGCCGACAGCCGCCCGGCTGTCAGCGCTCTTCCCGTCTAAATGGCTTGAGCAGCGCCGACGGTGCCACCGCGTTGCGCGACATCACAGCCATGGCGACGATGGTGAAGATGAACGGCAGCATCAGGAACGCCTCGTAGGGGATGTGTCCGAGCCCGCTCGCCTGCATGCGCAGCTGCAAGGCATCGACGAAGGCGAACAGAAGTGCCGCACCCGCCGAGCGCCATGGATCCCAGCGACCGAAGACGACCAGCGCGATCGCCACCCAGCCGCGCCCGGAGACGACGCCGAAGGTGAAGGCGTTGAACTGCGCCATCGACAGGAAGGCGCCGGCCAGCCCCATCAGCGCGCCGCCGAGGACAACCGCCTGAAAGCGCGTGGCGATGACGCTGACACCGGCCGAATCGGCAGCACGCGGATTTTCACCGACCATGCGCACCGACAGGCCCCATGGCGTGCGGTAGAGTATGAAAGCGGCCAACGGAATGGCCAGGATCGCCATGTAGACCAGCGCGAACTGGTTGAACACCGCCGGCCCGAGCACCGGAATGTCGGACAGGATCGGGATCGGCAGCGTCTGAAAACCATTGATGTTGGGCGGCACAGACTGCTGGCCGAAGATCAGCCGGTAGAGGAAATAGGCAAGGCCCGACGAGAACAGCGTCACGCCGATGCCGCAGACATGCTGGCTGAGGCCGAGCACCACCGTGAACAACGCATGCAGCGCACCCATCAGCATGCCGGTCAGCACCGCCGCCAGCACGCCGAGCCACAGGCTGCCGCTGAGGCTGGCAGCGGTGAAGCCTGTCATCGCCGACAAAAGCATGATGCCTTCGATGCCGAGATTGAGCACGCCTGCCCGTTCCGAGAACATTTCGCCCAGCGTTGCAAAAGCCAGCGGCGTGGCGATGCGGATGATCGCGGCCAGAAAGCCGACCTGGAAGATCTGTTCGAACACCGCGCTCATCGGGCAACCCCGACGCGGCGGATGCGATAGGCGGTGAACAGCAGCGCCACCAGCATGGCGAGCAGTGCGGTGCCCTGGATGACATCGCTGAGGAAGGCCGGCACGCCGGTCGCCCGCGACATCGCCTCGGCGCCGGTCATCACGGCGGCAAGGAAGATCGCCGCCGGCACGACGCCAAGCGGGTTGAGCCGCGCCAGCATGGCAACGACGATGCCGGAATAGCCGTAGCCCGGCGAGATGTCGCTCATCACCTGGAAATGCACGCCGCCGACCTCGCCGACGCCGGCCAGTCCGGCCAGCGCGCCGGACAGCAGCGCTGTCGAGATCAGCACGCGCTCGACATGGATGCCGCCATATCTGGCCGCTTCCGGGTTTTCGCCGGTGACCCTTATCCTGAAGCCGAGCGTGGTGCGCACGATCAGGAACCAGATCAGCGGTGCCGCCAGCAGCGCCACGATAACGCCGAGATGCAGCCTTGTACCTTCGATCAGCACAGGGAAATTGGCCGAATCCTCTATCGGCGGCGAGATCGGATAGCCGCTGAAGGAGTCCTTCCACGGTCCTTCGATCAGCGCCATCAGCGCGTAGTAGATGACCGAATTGAGCAGCAGCGAACTGACGACATCGTCGACCTTGAATTTTACCCTGAGGGTCGCCGGCACCAGCGCGACCGCGGCCCCGGCCGCAGCGCCTGCGACCGCCATCAACACCATGGCGAGCGGTCCCGGCATCGGGATGGCGCCGACAAAGCAGCTGGCCACCGCGCCGGCCAGCAATTGACCCTCGGCGCCGATGTTCCAGAATTTTGCCCGGAAGGCGACCGCCACCGCCAGTCCGGTGAAGATCATCGGCGCGGCGCGCACCATCGTTTCGGTGATCGCATAGCTGTCGCCCAGCGAGGCCGTGAACATCACGCCATACGCATTGAGCACGCCGGCGCCGGCCAGCGCGATCAGGCCACTGCACAGGACAAGCGTAGCGCCGATAGCCAGCAGCGGCAAAGCGAGGTTGAACCAGGCCGGCGTAGAGGTGCGGACTTCCAGGCGAAACATCAGCTGTGCCCCTCCGCCCCGGTCATCATCAGGCCGAGCTGTGCGATCGTCGCATCGGCGCTGTCGAGCGTGCCGACAATGCGGCCCTCATACATCACCGCGATGCGATCGCAGAGCACCAGCAGCTCTTCCAGATCTTCGCCGATGACGATGATGCCGCAGCCCTTGGCCCGCATGTCGAGGAACTTTTCGTGGATGAAACGCGCCGCGCCGATATCGAGCCCGCGCGTCGGTTGCGAGACGATCAGAACCTTCGGGTCGAAGGCCAGTTCGCGTGCCAAGAGCGCCTTCTGCAGATTGCCGCCGGACAGCGCCCCGGCGCGGGTCATCGGCCCAGGGCACCTTATATCATAGGCCTTGATCTGCTCTTCCGCGAAGGCGCGGATCGCATCCGGCTTGAGCAGGCCCTTGCTGCTGAACGCGGCGGTGCCGATGCGCGGCAACACCATCGAATCCGCGAGCGGCAGGTTGGTAACCAGCCCCGTCGTCATACGGTCTTCCGGGATGCGGCCAAGACCGAGCGCCTGCACTTCGCGCGGCGAAAAGCGTGAGACTTTCTGGCCGGCGATCGTCATCCGGCCGGCGTCAGGTACGCGCACGCCGGAGATGACCTCCGCCAGCGCGCGCTGGCCATTGCCCGACACGCCGGCAATGCCGAGGATTTCGCCTGCACGCACGGCAAGCGACACGTCGCGCAGCGCCGTACCCGAATGACGCGAGGTGGAAATGCCGTCGAGGGTCAGCACCGCAGCACCGGGCGTCGACTGTCCCCGCGCCGGCGGCACGATCTCATGGCCGCACATCAGTTGCGCCATTGCGGACGATGTCGTGTTGGCGGGATCGTCGACGCGGCCGGCGACGCGCCCATGCCGCAGCACTGTGCAGCGATGCGTCAGTGCCCGCACCTCGTTGAGCTTGTGCGAGATGAAGATGATGCCGAGCCCTTGCGCCGCCATCGACCGCAACGCCGAAAACAGCCCGTCGACCTCGCTCGGCGCCAGCACCGCCGTCGGCTCGTCGAGGATCAAGAGCCTGGCGCCGCGAAACAGTGCCTTGACGATTTCGAGCCGCTGCTGCTCGCCGACCGACAGCGCCGAGACCGGAAGATCGGGATCAAGCGTCAGCCCATGCTGGCGGCCGATCTCGGCCAGCCGCGCCAGCCCGCCGGCGCGGTCGATCCGCCCTGTCTTGCCGGGAATGCCTATCAGCAGGTTCTCCAGCACCGTCAGCCTTGGCGCCAGATGAAAATGCTGGTGCACCATGCCGATGCCGGCGGCTAGCGCATCGGCGGAACTTGTGATCCGCACCGGCCTGCCCTGGATGAGAATCTCGCCGGCGTCGGGCGCATAGGCGCCGAACAGCACATTCATCAGCGTCGTCTTGCCGGCGCCGTTCTCGCCCAGCAACCCGAGGATTTCGCCCGGCGCGACGCTGAGATCAACGGCCTCGTTCGCCTTGACGGCGCCGAAGCTCTTGGTGATGCCGCGCATTTCGATGAGGGGGGCGGACAAGGGGGCTCCTGAACGGACGGGCTTTGCGATTCAGCTTTGATTGAGAGGAATACGCTGCACCCCCCTCTGGCCTGCCGGCCATCTCCCCCTCAAGGGGGAGATTGGATGTCATATCGGCTTTCGCCAATTTTCTTGAAAGAACAGCGCGTCGCCGAAACTGCTAATCTCCCTCCTTGAGGGGGAGATGTCCGGCAGGACAGAGGGGGGCGCCTAGCGCCAGCCCCTCAAACCAGAACTCAATCCGAAACCGGCGTGTTCTCGTCCACGTCGACGCGGAAATTGCCTTCGAGGATCTCGGCTTTCTTCTTTTCGACCAGCTCCTTCACATCAGCCGGCAGCGTCTTGTCGAACTTGTGGTAAGGCGCCAGATGCGAGCCGCCCTTGGCCATGCGCGAGAAGTCGCCATAGTCCTGCGCGGTGAAGACGCCGGCCTTGACCAGCTTGATCGCCTGTTCGACCGTCGGATACATGTCCCAGACCGGGCCGGTGATGACCGTATCCGGGCCGAGACTCGACTGGTCGGACATGTTGGAGATGGCAAGGATCTTCTTGTCGACCGCCGCTTCGATGACACCGAAGCGCTCGGCATAGATGACGTCGACACCGGCGTCGATCTGCGCGACCGCCGCTTCCTTGGCCTTGGGCGGATCGAAGAAAGAGCCGATGAAGGCGACCTTCTTCTTGATGTTCGGGTTGACCTCCTTGGCACCGGCGAAGAAGGCGTTGACCAGCCGGTTCACTTCCGGAATGCCCATCGCCGCGACAGCGCCGATCGTGCCCGACTTCGACATCTTGCCGGCGATCATGCCGGAGAGATAGGCGGGCTCGTGGATCCAGTTGTCGAACACGCCGAAATTCGGTTCCGCCGGCCCGGCACCCGAGCCGAACAGCCAGGCGGTCTTCGGGAACTGCTTGGCGGTGCGGCGCGACTCACGCTCGGCGGCGAAGGCATCACCCAGCACCAGCTGGTAGCCGCCTTGCGCGTATTCGCGCATGACGCGGCTGAAATCGGCGGTCTGCACCTTCTCCGACCATTTGTATTCGATGCCGAGTTCCTTCTCGGCCTTCTGCAGGGCGACATGGATCTGGTTGTCCCATGGCTCCTCGATCGGCGTAGCGAAGATCGCCGCCACCTTCAGTTTCTTGTCCTTGCCGAAGGCAGCGCCCGGCAGCATTGCCGCAGCCAGGCCAAGCGCGCCCAACTCCAGCACATTGCGTCGCGAAAGCCCTTCGCGTGCGGATTGAAATCTGTTCTTTCGGTTTTCCATTGTATTCCCCTCTGTTCGACAGCCGTGTCGAGCCGGCTGTTCTAAAAATCAGACGAGGAACTATGGAACGGGTCCGGACTTTTGTCCACGTGGTCAAATTTGACCGCACCGGATTCTCGAAGTTAGCCGGAGAGACTTGCCGATCAGACCCGTTCCAGCGCGATCGCGATGCCCTGGCCGACGCCGATGCACATGGTGGCAAGCGCATACCGGCCGCCGCGCTCGCGAAGCTCCAGCGCCGCCGTGCCGGATATGCGGGCGCCCGACATGCCCAGGGGATGGCCGAGCGCGATGGCGCCGCCATTCGGGTTGACGTGTTCGGCGTCCTCGGCAATGCCGAGCTGGCGCAGCACGGCGATGCCTTGCGAGGCAAAGGCTTCGTTGAGCTCGATGACGTCGAACTGTTTTGGCGTCAGGCCAAGCCGCGCGCAGAGTTTTTGCGTCGCCGGCACCGGGCCGATGCCCATGATGCGCGGCGCCACACCTGCGGCGGCTCCGCCGACGATGCGGGCGATCGGCGTCAGCCCATACTTTTTCACCGCCGCCTCGGAGGCAACGATCAGCACCGCCGCGCCGTCATTGACGCCGGAGGCGTTGCCGGCCGTCACCGTGCCGCCCTGCCGGAACGGCGTCGGCAGCTTGGCTAGCGCCTCGACCGTTGAGCCTGCGCGGGGGTGTTCATCCTTGCTGACAATGAGCGCATCGCCCTTGCGCTGCAGGATGGTCACTGGGGTGATCTCCTTCGCCAATCTTCCATTGGCTTGTGCGGCGACGGCCTTGTTCTGGCTGCGCACTGCGAAGGCGTCCTGGTCGGCCCGCGACACCGAAAAATCCTCGGCGACGTTCTCGCCGGTTTCCGGCATGGAATCGACGCCATACTGCTTCTTCATCAGCGGGTTGACGAAGCGCCAGCCGATGGTGGTGTCGTAAATCTCGGCATTGCGCGAGAACGCCGTGTCGGCCTTGGGCATGACGAAGGGTGCCCGGCTCATCGATTCGACGCCGCCCGCGATCATCAGCTCCGCCTCGCCGGCCTTGATGGCTCGGGCGGCAATGGTCAGCGCATCCATGCCGGAGCCGCACAGGCGATTGACGGTCGAGCCCGGGACCTCCTTTGGCAGCCCTGCCAGCAGCAGCGCCATGCGCGCTACGTTGCGATTGTCCTCGCCGGCCTGGTTGGCGCAGCCATAGACGACATCGTCGATCGCCTGCCAGTCGATGCCGGCATTGCGCTCAACCAGTGCCCTCAGCGGGATGGCGCCTAGATCGTCCGATCGTACCGAAGACAGCGAACCGCCGAAGCGGCCGATCGGCGTGCGGATGTAGTCGCAGATGTAGGCCTCGGCCATGTCATGCAGCCTTTGCTTTTCCGGTTCCCTCATGCGCCGCCTTGGTGCGGGCCTGCAGGTCGCGCAATGTCTTCAATTCGAGTTCGCTTGGCGCCGGTGTTTCGTCAAGCGCCTCCGCGAACTTTACCACCCAGCCACAGCTCTCCTGCACCTGCTGGCGCGTGACGCCCGGATGCAGCGACACGACGGTGAATTCCTTGGTCACCGGATCCGGCTTCCAGATGGCGAGATCGGTGATCAGCAAGGTCGGACCTGATGTGTCGATGCCAAGCCGCTTGCGATGGTCGCCACCCTCGCCATGGCCGAAGGAGGTGAAGAAGTCGATCTTCTCGACCATGCCGCGCGTGGTCTGCGCCATTGTGATG
>NZ_RZQT01000316.1:0-255 GCF_003998485.1 Mesorhizobium sp. M7A.F.Ca.CA.001.04.2.1 | reverse complement strand
AACAGGTTCGACTGGGGCGACCGGTTCGACCGGCGCCACAGGTGCAACCGGTGATACCGGAGCAACTGGCTCGACCGGATCGACAGGTTCGACCGGCTCTACTGGGGCAACAGGTTCGACCGGATCGGCCGGAGCAACTGGCTCGACCGGATCGACAGGTTCGACCGGCTCTACTGGGGCAACAGGTTCGACCGGATCGACTGGAGCAACAGGCTCTACTGGAGCAACCGGCTCGACCGGTGATACCGGAGCAAC
>NZ_RZQT01000315.1:0-271 GCF_003998485.1 Mesorhizobium sp. M7A.F.Ca.CA.001.04.2.1 | reverse complement strand
GTTGGAGGCGGATCGAAGATCGCACGGCCCGGCTAGTACTCGATCACTGGTCAGCCATCGAAGCATTGGCCGCGCATTTGCTGGTCAAGCATGATCTCCAATTCGATGAGGCTCTGACGATTGTTGCGCCGCATCTTCCGCCCATGCCAGCAGCTACGCCGCCAGAGCGTCATCCGCAGCCTGCTTGATCAGCCATTCGATGTGATTTGACCACATCTGCAACACCTCGCGCTTCTCCTTGACGTTGCTATAGAGATCGTAGATTTCGCCT
>NZ_RZQT01000314.1:0-292 GCF_003998485.1 Mesorhizobium sp. M7A.F.Ca.CA.001.04.2.1 | reverse complement strand
GCTCCGGTATCACCGGTCGAGCCGGTTGCTCCAGTAGAGCCTGTTGCTCCAGTCGATCCGGTCGAACCTGTTGCCCCAGTAGAGCCGGTCGAACCTGTCGATCCGGTCGAGCCAGTTGCTCCGGTATCACCGGTTGCACCTGTGGCGCCGGTCGAACCGGTCGCCCCAGTCGAACCTGTTGCTCCAGTCGAACCTGTCGAGCCAGTTGCTCCGGTATCACCGGTCGAGCCGGTTGCTCCAGTAGAGCCTGTTGCTCCAGTCGATCCGGTCGAACCTGTTGCCCCAGTAGAGC
>NZ_RZQT01000313.1:0-397 GCF_003998485.1 Mesorhizobium sp. M7A.F.Ca.CA.001.04.2.1 | reverse complement strand
GTTGGGGCTGATCACGCCGCAGGTTCTGTCCAGCGGCCATGGCGCGCTGCATCGCGAATTCTCGATGAATTACGGGTTGGCCGTGGTGGCCAGCGTCTTCGTGCTCAAGCTGGCGGCGTCGGCGGTCTCGCTGGGCTCGGGTTTTCGCGGCGGACTGTTCTTTGCCTCGCTGTTCCTCGGTGCGCTGCTCGGCAAGGCGTTCGCGGATGTGATGCTTGTTATTTCTCCGGCAACCGGCATCGACCCTGCCGTCGCCGCCGTCGTCGGCATGACGTCGCTCGCCGTCGGTGTCGTCGGCGGTCCGCTGACGATGACCTTCCTGGCGCTGGAATCGACCCGCGACCTGACGCTGACCGGCGTCGTGCTGGCCGCCTCGATCATGTCGGCCATCCTGGTG
>NZ_RZQT01000312.1:0-400 GCF_003998485.1 Mesorhizobium sp. M7A.F.Ca.CA.001.04.2.1 | reverse complement strand
CGGAGATTGATAAGTTTGCGCGGGATCTGCCGGTGGTCTCGGGGGCGACGAAGTAGTTGCAGAAGACGAAGTAAGTAGTTGCAGAACAAGGACCGCCGCGATCCGTGGCGCCCCCCTCTGTCCTGCCGGACATCTCCCCCTCAAGGGGGGAGATTGGCCACTACCCGGGCTTCCGCTAATCTGCAACGCTGCTGAAGTGGGCGAGACGCCGAAGCTGTTGATCTCCCCCTTTGAGGGGGAGATGTCCGGCAGGACAGAGGGGGGCGCTGTCCCGCCAGCGTTTCAAATTCCAGTCCATCGACGCTTCCAACAATTTGAATTATTCTCTGTCCACGACCTCAAATGCATGGCGGAAGATTTCGTCAGGGATTTGCCGGTATTGTGTGCGGTCGGTGTAGGA
>NZ_RZQT01000311.1:0-411 GCF_003998485.1 Mesorhizobium sp. M7A.F.Ca.CA.001.04.2.1 | reverse complement strand
ACCCGGCGAGGCGGCTTGCCCTGTACAATGGCGGCGGCGCGAAGTACGAACGATTGGATCGTTTGGCTCGTGGCGCTTCTGGCCCTCGCCGACGGATGACCCATTGCGGGGCATAAAAGAATCCGAATTCCGAAAGAAGCATATGTCCAATTTCGAAGCTATTGACCCCGCGCTTGCAAAGGCGCTGGAAAAACGCGGCTATGTCGAGCTGACGCCGGTGCAGAAGGCGGTTCTCGAGCTCGGGCAGGCCGATGCGCGGGTTTCGGCGCAGACCGGCTCTGGCAAGACCGTTGCCTTCGGGCTGGCTCTGGCGCCGACTCTTCTCGACGGCGCGGAGCGCTTTTTCCATGCCGCAGCACCGCTGGCGCTGGCCATCGCGCCTACGCGGGAGCTCGCTTTGCAGGTGACGCG
>NZ_RZQT01000310.1:0-415 GCF_003998485.1 Mesorhizobium sp. M7A.F.Ca.CA.001.04.2.1 | reverse complement strand
GAGTAGGGGAGGCTATTCGGCTGCAAGTTTACGGATGAGAAGTCGAAGAAGCTTTCCCACACTTTCGGTACTCGCCAACAATGGGCCGGACGTCGCTTTCGGCGCGATGCCAATACGTTCAGCAATCAGAAGCTGAGTTTCCAGTTCCTTCAATGATCCTTGGGCAATACGGAGAAACTGCAGATAGGAGCCTCGAATTTCCCTGCCATACCCCTCGGCTATGTTCGCCGGCACCGACGTTGCAGAGCGCCGCACTTGGCTGGTCAGTCCATAAAGTTCTTCTTTGGGCCAGGATTTCGTAGCACCGTAGACCGCCACCGCAAGATCCATCGCCTGCTCCCAAACCAGCAAGTCCTTGTAGGACCCTGTTTTTTCGGTCATCCGTCCCTACTCCCCTACTCCCCTACTCCCCTAC
>NZ_RZQT01000309.1:0-417 GCF_003998485.1 Mesorhizobium sp. M7A.F.Ca.CA.001.04.2.1 | reverse complement strand
GGCCATGCCGACGCCGAAATCGGAGAACCGCTCGGCGAGCCGGGTGATCTTGGCGCCATAGGCCTTCCATTCGCCGTCCATCAGCTTCGGCCGCTGCGAGATCGGATCGTGGATCGCGCCATGCCGGCCGCGCGAGGTGTCGGCATAGACGACATGCCGCGCGCCGAGGTCGCGCAATAAAGTCAGATGCGGCCGGATCGCCTCGAACTCCTCGTCCACCTCCTTCTCGCAGATGCGCCCGTCATACCAGCCGGAGACCAGCGCCAGCCCGTAATGGTCGAGGATCGGCCGGAGCGCGCGGCTGTCGCGCGGAAACTTGCCGCCAAGCTCGGTGCCGGCATAGCCGGCTTCCGCGGTTTCGGCGAGGCAGGTCTCGAGCGGCGTGTCGCCGCCCAGTTCCGGCACGTCGTCATTGGT
>NZ_RZQT01000030.1:0-60168 GCF_003998485.1 Mesorhizobium sp. M7A.F.Ca.CA.001.04.2.1 | reverse complement strand
CAAAAGGGGCTGGCCACGCGGCAGGCGGAACTGCCGCTGGCGCTGCTCGATCCATATTGCGGTTTTCGCGAAGCGGCACTTGCCGCACTCGATGCCGCCGGCCGCCGCTACCGCATCGCTGCCGGCAGCGCCAGTCTGGCTGGGCTGCGCACAGCGGTGAACGCCGGTGTCGCACTGACGCTGCGAACGGCCCGCTTTGCCCATTCCGGGATTATCGAGGCGCCGCGCGAGCTTGGCCTGCCGCAGGTGCCTTTGGCTGAGTTCGCCATCCGGCTGCGCGCCGGTGCCGATGGACCGGCAGCCGATCTGGCGACCCTGCTCAGCGGCAACCTTGCCTTGTCGGGCTGAATGCCCAAAGAAATCGACCTTGCGGTCGCCAAGTGGCAAAGAAAAAGCCGACCTTACGGTCGGCTTGGAGTAGGACGGGCCGAGGGGTTTTGGGGGGACTTGGGGATGGCCCGTCGCAGCAATAATGCCTGACCCGGATGATGGTTCCGTGACTGTGTCACTTTTTTAAGAAATATTTGACGTCGTGCGTTGCGAGCGGGCCATCAGCCAATCCCGCCCCGCATGGGCGAACACCGCACACAACACGATGACGCCGCCGATCATGCTGGCGACTGGGGCAATCTCGCCCAGGAACAGGAAGGCAAACAGGATCGCGAACGGCACTTCGGCCGAGCCGAGCAGTCCGGATTCGGCGGGCGGAATGAGCCGCGCGCCCTCCGTCCACAGGATCGAGGACAGCGCGAAGGACGCGCCGAAAGTGGCGAGCAGAACTGCATCCCTCGGCGAAACCGCCAGCGGATCGGTGACGAACCAGCCGAGCACGAACAGAAGGAAGGCCGACACCGCACCGGCCCACACGACCGGCGTGTCGCGGAAGGCGCGTACCATGATCATGTAAAGGCCACTGCCGATGGTCATCAGCAGTGCCAGTCCGTCGCCGAACAGATTGCCGGTGCCGAAGCCGGACCAGACCATGATCGCCACGCCGCACAGCGACACGGCGGCGGCGACCATCGTCTGCAACCGGAAGGGCTCGCGCGTCAGAACCCAGGCCAGCAGCGCCGTGACGAAAGGTGCTGTGGCATAGATGACGGCGACATTGGCGACGAAGGTGAACTTGAACGCCGAGATGAAGGCGATGCTGGCCAGCGCGCCTTCCACCGCCAGCAGCCAGCCGCGCCAGCCAAGCCGCAGGGTCTCACGCCCACCGGAACGGTGACGCCGCCACAGCACATACAGGCTGATCAGGATCGCGCCGACAAAGCCGCGCCAGCAGATGATGGTCAACGGGTCGGCGTGGATCGATTTCGTCAGCACGCCCGTCAGGCCGAAGACGGCGGCCGAGGACGACACCAGGATGATGCCGAGCGTGCGCTCCGCGGCGGTGTCGGTGGCGGCTGCAATGTCATTCATGCAACCCAGCCTACGCCGCTTGGTGCTGACATCGTAGTGTCAGCAATCATGGTAACCCACATCACAGCCGTTTGCGGAAATGCTCGGCGCCGACGATCAGCAGGCCGGCGGCGACGATCAGAGCAGCGCCCAGGAAGACTTCGCGGCGCGGCACGTCGCCCCAGATGGCAAAGCCGAGCGCGAACGCCCACAACAGCGAGGTGTATTCCAGCGGCGCCAGAACCGAGGCCGGCGTGCGCTTCATGCCTTCGAAGAGAAGGTATTGTGCCAGGCCGCCGAGTGCGCCGACGCTGGCAAGCAGCAGCAACTGCGCCAGGTTTGGCGTCTGCCACCAGAGCAGCGCCGGCACCGCCGAAAAAAGCAGGAAATAGAAATTGTTGAGCAGGAGCTGGATCATCGAGCGCTCGGCAAGGGCGGTCCTGCGCAAGAGCACGATGGCGATGCCCCACAAAAAGGCGGCCGCCAGAACCAGCAGCACCGGTACGGACAGGCCGAGATGGGTTGGATCGCAAGCGATGAACACGCCGGCAAAGCCGATCAGCACCGCCAGCCAGCGCAGCATCGGTACTTTTTCGCCGAGCAGAAACACCGAAAGCACGGTGACGATGATCGGGGCCGCGTAATAGACGGTGGTCAGTTCGGCGAGCTGCAGGCTGCGCGCGGCGTTGTAGTAGCAGAGCCACGCAGCAAGCGTGAAGGCGCTGCGCACCAGCATCGGCCGCACGATCGGCGAGCGCATCGTGTCGGCAAATAACTGTCGTCCGCCGATCGCCGCGCACGCACCCAGAATGGTGATGCTGCGGAAGAACATGATCTGCCAGACGCTCATGCCGACGACCAACAGCTTGATCGAAGCATCCTGTGTCGAAAACAAGAGATAGGCCGCACCGGTCAGCAGGATACCTGCAAGAACCCGCTCGCGTGTTTCGAGAATGGCGATATCGGCCATGAGGCGCGCGGGACCAAAATTGCCGGAGCGGCAGAAATGCTGTGAGGAGCGACACGAGGGACCCGGGAATTCAGCTCCCTCGGCACCAAGCTATACGGGCGAAAGTCGCTGCGGCGCTACGCCAGCCCGGTGCTTATGTTGGGGCAGGGGTCCATGGCGAGTTGCACTGTCGCCAACTCTATTGCGTCGCCTGATAGAGTTCCGAAGCGGCTTCTTTCAGCGCGCGCCGACCATCGGATCTGAAATACATCATGTGTCCGCCCTCGACGACGTCGAGACGGATGGGCTTGGCATTGGCGAGCAACGGGATCTGGTTCACTAGGTAGCGCGAGGCGAGGTAAGGTGTCACCAGGTCGGTGTAGCCGTTGACGATCACGACGCCGAGCGAAGGGTTCAGCGAGCGTGCTCGCTGCAGATCGTCCATCACCCCGGCATAGCCTTGCCGCGAGGCGCTGGTCCCGTAATCCCAATTGTGGCTGATTTCGCCATTGAGCAGCCGATAGCTGACATCGGTGCGAAAATGCAGTTCGTCGCTGATATAGCCGACGAACGCCGACGTCAGCGCCGGTACGCTGCGGTCGAGCACAGGATCCGGGCCGGCGATGCGGGCGCTCTCGGGCGCGATGTCGGCCGTGCCGATCGTGGCGTCATATGGGCTGAGCACCTTGCCGCTGGCGCGGGCGAACTCCCTTGCGAACAGGCCGGTGGGGATGCGGGCGGAGTTCCGCTGCACCAGGTCGAGCGGCAGGCCGGTGATGTCAGCCACGCGTTGGCTGGCCAGCCGCCTGCCTTGCTCCAGTCCGCTGGTGATTGCCGTGAGGTAATCGCCCATCGCATAATGTTCGACGTCTGCCAGCTTCTCCCGCAACGCGTCGCCGCTGACGCCTTCGGCGCGCAGGCGCACCGCCGCCAGTGAAGGCAGTTCGAGCGCCCAATGCAGCGGCTCGAATTCGTCGGGCTGCACCAGCGTGAACTCCAGCGCCGGGGAGATCAGCACGATGCCGTTCGGACTGATGCCGATATCTTCCTGCAACGTCCTGGAGAGCAGCGCTGCGCGGAACCCGCCATAGCTTTCGCCGGCGAGGAACAGCGGCGACCCGGTGCGGCCGTTCTGTGCGAGATAGAGCCGGATGAAGGCGCCTATCGAGCCGGCATCCTGGTTTACGCCCCAGAAATCGCGCGTGTCCTGACCCGGTGCCTCGCGGCTATAGCCTGTTCCCACCGGATCGACGAAGACGAGATCGGTCATGTCGAGCCAGCTGTCCGGATTGTCGATCAGTCTTTGCGGTGACGGCAGGAATTCGCCGTCGGCTCCCGTCGCGATTATCCGTGGACCGAGTGCGCCGATATGCAGATAGGTGGACGCTGCTCCAGGGCCGCCGTTGAACACGAAGGTGATCGGCCGCTGCTGGTCTTTGGCCCCGCTTGCCGGCGGCTCCAGTGTGTAGGCGACGTAGAAGATCTCCGCCGTGACGTCGCCCTTGCCCGATAGCAGCGACAGGGTCGCCGCCTTTGCCTGGTAATCCAGCTTGCGCCCGGCCAGCGTGATCGAATGGTTGGTGGTCTGCGGCGGCGGCAGCAGGGATAGCACGCCGCCCGAGGGCGCTGGCCGCTCCGCCGTTTCAGCCAGGACGGGCTGCGCCAGGACGGCGAGCATCGGCAGGATAAGGCAGATCAGTTTCAATTTGACCGGCATGATGGCTCCGCGACAACGACTCCCGCATAGGTATGGCCGAGAGGGTCGAAGTCAAAGGAAATGGCTGATTTGAACTTGCAACGGCTTGCGCTAGAGCCGGATGATTTCAGGTCGATCGACCTGAAATCTGAATCCGGCTCTAAATCAAACAGATGGAGCATGATGCCGTCCGAAAACCGCTTCACACTTTTCGGCATCATGCCTAGTATGAATTGGAATGCAGTCGAACCTTTCCCTCGATCAGTTTGGGCGCTGGAGCGGCGGTGTCGCCGCTGCGGCCGTTGCCGTGACACCCGAAGAATTGTCGGCTCGCTTCACGGCAGCGGCGAGCGAGTTGCTTGGCTCCGACCGCGCCTATGTCGGCTTTTACCGTCGCGACATCACATCCCTGACCATCGACGATGCCGGTCCCGATCGCTGGAACCGCGACTACGATGCACGACTGTATCGCCAGGATCCCTTCTTCCAGAGGTTCGCCAGCACAAGGCAGGATTTCCTGTTGCCGCTGTCGGCACTCCGCAATGGCGACTTCCAGCGGACTCCCTACTATCGCGAATTCTTCGGCCCTTCCGACAGTTTCGACGAGATCACCGGCGTGTTCAATCTCGACCGGCTGACCGCTGGCTACGTCACTTTTCTCAGGCGAAACGGGGCGGCACCCTTTGGCGAGCAGGATCTGGCGACGGCTTGCGCGGCAAGCAGCGCGACAAGGCTCATTTTGGAAAGATTGCTCCATCTGTGCCGCTTCCGGCACAAGGGCGCCGCAATCGGTGACGCTCGCTCGCGGCTGAGCAGGCGCGAGACCGAGATTGCGCGACATCTGGTCGATGGTGGCAACGCCAAGACGATTTCGCGATGCCTCGCCATCTCGCCCGGGACCGTCCGCAACCACATCAAGCAGATCTATCGCAAGCTCGGCGTGCACTCCCAGGTCGAGTTGCTGGCGGCCATCCGCGAAGCCGCTTGAGCCTGACGGCTTCCGCCCGGCTCTGTCTTTTTGCTTTGACGCAATTCCCAAGGGAAAGCGCTACGCGCTTTTCCCGGGAAAACCGCTGCGCACTTTTTCCGGAATTGCTCTATTGTCCCGTCACGATGCGCGTCCACATGCGGTTTTGGGATCGCAGCAGCTTTGGGTCGTTGTTGTCCACCACGAACAGCTTGGCCTTCACGGCATCAGGCGGAAAGACGCCGGGATCGCTGGCTATGGCCTTGTCCATCAGCGGCAGGGACTCCGGTATCGCATTGGCGTAGGAGACATAGCTGGAATTGGCCGCGGCGATATCGGGCCGCAGATTGAAGTTGATCCAGGCCTGGGCGTTGTCGGGATGCGGCGCATCTTTCGGTACCGCCATCGTATCGAAGTTGATGAGCGTGCCTTCTCTGGGGATGGAATAGGCGATCTCCAGCTTCTTTACGGATTCCGCCGCACGGGTCCTTGCCTGGAGTATGTCGCCCGACCAGCCCAACACCACACAGATGTCACCGTTGGCGAGGTCGTTGATGTATTTCGACGAATGGAAATAGCGGATGTAGGGCCGCACCTTGACCAGCAGGTCCTCGACCTTGGCGAGGTCGTCGGGACTGGTCGATTTGGGGTTGATGTGAAGGTAGTTCATCGCCATCGGGATGACTTCAGCCGGCGCATCGATGATAGCTACACCGCAATCGGACAGCTTCTTGACCACATCGACGTCGAAGACCATGGCGAAGGAATCTGTCGGCCCGTCCGGCAGCCGCTGCTTCACCGCAGCGACGTTGTAGCCAATGCCGTCGGTGACCGCCATATAGGGCACTGCATGCAGGTTCTGCGGGTCGGCGCCGGCGATCAGCGCGAGGGCTTGCGGATCGATCTTCGAGTGGTTCGCAAGCTTCGATTTGTCGAGTTCCAGGAAAGCCCCTGCTTTCACCTGGTTCTTGAGGAACGGATAGGCTGAAGGGTAGACCACGTCATATCCCGAGCCGCCGGTGAGCAGCTTGGTCTCAAGCACCTCGTTGCCGTCATAGACGTCGTAACGAACCTTGATTCCCGTTTCCTTCTCGAATTTCTCGGCCGTGTCCGGCGCGATGTAGTCGGACCAGTTGTAGACGTTGACGATCTTTTCCTCGTCCGCCGAAGCCGCATTTGCGCAGACGCCGCAGGCAAGCAGGGTTGAGAAGATCAGAGCGCGCATGAATGTCCTCCGTTTTCGCTATGTGTTCTCGGCATGCTCCGTCCCTCAACGTCGTTGCGGGGCATAGACCGGCAAGGTGATGCAGGCGACATTGCCGCCGCCCAGCAGGATCTCTCGCGAGTTTTCGATCCCGACTATTCGGTGGTCGGGAAACAGATCGGCCAGCGTCCGCTTGGCCTTCACATCGAGATCGCAGCCGAACTGCGGTACCACCACAACGCTGTTGCCCGGATAGTAGTTGATGTAGCTCGCCGCGATCCGGTTTCCGGCCGGTCGCGCCCAGGTCGAATCCAGCCGGTCCACGCCGTCGCTTTCTTCCGGCGTCATCTCGATCGGCAAAGGGTGGGGCAGCCGGTGAACTTCCAGCGCGCGGCCCTTCGCATCACGAGCCGAACGCAGCACCTCTTCGGCTTCGCGCACGATATCGTATTGCGGGTCTTCCCGATTGTCGGTCCAGCTCAGCACGACCACACCGGGGCGCACGAAGCAGCAAACGTCGTCGACATGGCCGTCGGTCTCGTCGAAGGCAAAGCCGCGTGGCAGCCAGATGACGGTGTCGACACCGAGATAGTCGCCAAGCTGGCGCTCCACCTCGGCCTTGCCGAGATGAGCGTTGCGATTTCGGTTGAGCAGGCATTGCTCCGTCGTGATGAGCGTGCCCTGACCGTCGCACTGCAACCCGCCACCCTCGGCGATCAGAGGTGCGCGGTAGCGATCCATGTTCTCGATTTCGAGCACTTTTTGCGCCGCAAGGTCATCCAGGTCCCATGGCGAATAGAGGCCGCCGTCAAAACCGCCATAGGCGTTGAAGATCCAATCGACGCCACGCACGTCGCCTTGATCGTTGACGACGAAATTGGGACCGCTGTCGCGCAGCCAGGAATCGTTGGTGGACATTTCCACGACGCGCACATGACCGGGCAATCGCGCTCGGGCATTCTGCCACTGGCGAGCAGAAGCCGCCACCGTCACCGGCTCGCTTTGCGCGATCGCCGCGGCGACATCGGCGAACAGTTTTTGCGCGGGCTTGGCGCCGAGGCGCCAGGTGTCCGGCCGCTCCGGCCAGATCATCCAGCAGCCTGACTTGGGTTCGAATTCGCCGGGCGCGCGAAACCCATCCTGTTTCGGCCTTGTCGAGAGGGTTCGAGGCATCGGGGACCGCCGGGAAATGGAGTGATGACTTGCCCGGATCAGACTTTTTTGGGACCTTGTCCGTCAATGTCCCATTTGGGATATCGGTGTAGGCGGCTGGCACCTGTTGCGGAATGGCATTGCCTTCCCAAGGTGATCGGCGCAAATCTTGACCGGACGGCGCATGCCGGTGACGCAAGCAGTCGACGAAAGGGGAAAGCGGATGGATGCGACCGAACTGAAGGCCATGCAGGCGCCGCTGAAGCAGGCCTATCGTGACGACGCTTCGCAGGCCATGATCACGCTTCGCGCCAAGGGCTCGATCGACGACCAGTCGGTTGCCTGCAAGGTGGAGACGGGCAGGGCGCTCGCCATCGCCGGCCTGCATCCGGCAACAGGCGGCTCAGGCCTTGAGCTCTGCTCGGGCGACATGCTGCTGGAGGCGTTGGTCGCCTGCGCCGGGGTGACGCTGAAGGCGGTGGCGACGGCGCTCGAGTTCAAACTCGGCGCCGCCGCGGTAGAGGCTGAAGGCGATCTCGATTTTCGCGGCACGCTCGGTGTCGCCAAGGATGCGCCGGTCGGCTTTCGCGCCATCCGGCTCAATTTCAACCTCGATACCGATGAGCCGCAGGAGCGGATAGACTCGCTGCTGAAGCTGACCGAGCGTTATTGCGTGGTATTCCAGACCATCAGCCAGAAGCCGGAACTGACGGTCAGCGCACGCCGCTGACGCCTACTGTGCTGACGGTTCTTCGGCGTCACCCTCGTCGGTGAAGGGCGAGGCGCTCGGCACGCATTGCACCGACCAGCCGGCCGGTGTCGGCTGCTTCTGATATTCGGTGATGGCGGCGGTGCATTGTTCGCGCTTGTCGAAGGTGCTGGGCAGCACGACCATGCCGCCTTGCGGGCCGGCGATTACCAGATACCAGACCAACGCTGCTGCGGTCGTAGCCATGGGGATTTCCTTGTTCTGCCAGTTGGGCGCTTGTTGTGGGAGTCGCTGTGACCCTACCAACTCCATGGAAATGACGAAAGCATGACCGCCGCACAGCTTCCCGCCGCCAAATCACAGCCGCGTGATGTGACGGCGGGTTTCCCAGCCCGATTTCGAAGCGCAATCGGCTCAGTTGGTGGCAAAACAATAGAACAAGCCATCGCCCCCGGTGCCCTTCAGCGCCTCTTGGCTGCAGCCGCCGCGCGAGGCGTGCGAGGAATTCCAGGATTTGGCGGCTGCCGAATCGTCGAGGCCGGTACGGTCGTGATGGCCCATCATCGCGGCGCCTTCCGCCCCGCTCATCGTCCAGTCGCCGCAGGTCTGGTCGGCGATCTTGGTGCCGTCGGGCTTGGAGCCGGTCAGCACGTCGTGGCGGTTCGGCGTGTCACCGCGGCCGTTGACCACTTCGCCTTTCTCGTTGAGCGCCGTCTGCTTGGTGATGCCGTTGGCATCGCTGTGCAACGAGGCGACGTCGTCAGCGATCTTGACGCCCTTGGCGTTCACCCACGGCCCCTTGCCGATACGGTCGCGGGCGTCGGTGTCGCTGGTCGACAGATAGGCGGCCCAACTCTTGCCGGTGACGCCGGCGGCTTCCGCCAGCGATGCGCAATGCGCGTCAGCACCCTTGAGGCCGCCGAGGTCGGCACCCTTGCCGGAACCGACACTGGTGACGAAGAAGCTCATCTTGGCATCTTGCGAGTAAGCGGCGCCCGCGGCTGCGATCAGGATGGCCGCGGTGGCGAGAAGCAGTTTGCGCATGGTGGTTCCTCCGGTTTGGGCTTCGACTACGTCGAAGAAACGTTTCCGGAGGCCTGTTTAATCCCTACGCATGTCGCTTAAAAGTGCGCAGCGGTTTTTGGGAAACCGACATGCGTCAAAAAAAGGCTCAAGTTTATTCCGGCTGCCTATAGGCGACGAAGCGATTGTGCTTGGCCTGGAAGATCAATCCGGTCTCTTTCAGGTCCGGGCTGGCCAGCGGCACGATCCGCTTGGCGATCTCGGAGGGATGCGGCAACGTCTCGGGATCTTCGCCCGGCACTGCCTGGGCACGCATGGCGGTGCGGGTGGCGCCGGGGTCAGCGGCGTTCACCCTGAGCGGCAGGCTCTGCGTCTCATGCGCCCAGGAGCGCATCATCGTCTCCGCCGCGGCCTTGGATGCCGCGTAGGGTGCCCAGAAGGCGCGCGCCGAGTGCGCGGCGTTGGAAGACAGGATGATCGCGCGGCCAGCATCGGAGAGCCGCAGCAGAGGGTCGACCGAGCGGATCAGCCGCCAGGTCGAGGTGACGTTGATGGTCATCACCTTCTCGAAGGTTTTTGCTTCGACATGACCGATCGGCGAAATGACGCCGAGAACGCCGGCATTGGCGACGAGAATGTCGAGCTTGCCCCAGCGTTCGTGGATGGCGCCGCCCAGGCGGTCGATGCCGGCCATGTCGGCGAGGTCGAGCGGCACCAGTGTCGCCTGGCCGCCGGCCGCCTTGATCTGGTCGTCGAGCTCTTCCAGCCCGCCGACAGTACGAGCCACCGCAATGACATGCGCGCCGGCGGCAGCCAATTCCTTGGCAATGAAATAGCCGATGCCGCGCGAGGCGCCGGTGACGACCGCAACGCGGCCGGAAAGGTCGAGGGTCATGCGATGGATTCCGGGAATTGACTAACGCTGATGGCGGTCCGGCCTACGTCCCGCTTGTCGCCAGCAGCGACAGCGTGCGCACATTGTCGTGGCCTTCGAAGTCGAGCAGGCGGGTCGGGTACTGGCCGGTGAAGCAGGCATCGCAGAATTGCGGCTGGTCGTTGTCGCGGCTGGCCTCGCCGACCGCGCGGTAGAGCCCGTCAATGGTGAGGAAGCCAAGCGAATCGACGCGAATGAACTCGGCCATCTCCTCGATCGACATGCGCGATGCCAGGAGCTTCGATTTCTCCGGCGTGTCGACACCGTAGAAGCAGGAGGCGCGTGTCGGCGGTGAGGCGATGCGCATATGCACCTCCTTGGCGCCGGCGTCGCGCACCATCTGCACGATCTTCTGGCTGGTGGTGCCGCGCACGATGCTGTCGTCGACCAGAACCACGCGCTTGCCTTCGATCATGCGGCGGTTGGCATTGTGCTTCAGCTTGACGCCCATATGGCGGATCGAATCGCCCGGCTGGATGAAGGTGCGGCCGACATAATGATTGCGGATGATACCGAGCTCGAAGGGAATGCCGGCCGCCTGGCTGAAGCCGATCGCCGCCGGCGTGCCCGAATCCGGCACCGGCACGACGATGTCGGCCTCGACCGGGCTTTCGACCGCCAGCTCGGCGCCGATACGCTTGCGCACCTCATAGACGTTGCGGCCTTCGACCGAGGAATCCGGCCGCGCGAAATAGACATATTCGAAGATGCAGAAGCGGGTCTTCTGCGGCTCGAAGGGGAACAGGCTCTCGATGCCCTTGGACGTGACGACGACCATCTCGCCGGGCTTCAGGTCGCGCACGAAACGCGCACCGATGATGTCGAGCGCGCAGGTTTCGGAGGCCAGGATCCAGGCGCCGTCGAGATCGCCCAGCACCAGCGGCCGGATGCCGAGCGGATCGCGGCAGCCGATCATCTTCTTGGCCGTCATCGCCACCAGAGAGAAAGCGCCCTCGACCTGCCGCACCGCATCGATGAAACGCGAGTTCAAATCACGCTCCTTGCTGGTGGCGACGAGGTGCAAAAGCGTCTCGGTATCGGAGGTGGAGGAGAAGATCGCGCCTTGCTTCTGCAGCGCGCGCTGCACGGTCATGGCGTTGGTCAGATTGCCGTTGTGGGCGACGGCGAAACCGCCATCGGCCAATTCGGCGAAAAAGGGCTGGATGTTGCGCATGCCGGCGCCCCCCGTGGTGGCGTAGCGCGTATGGCCAATGGCGCGGTTGCCTTGCAGGCTGTCGATGACGCGCTGCTTGGTGAAGGTGTCGCCGATCAGGCCGACATGGCGTTCGACATGGAACTGGCTGCCGTCATAGGAAACGATGCCGGCCGCTTCCTGGCCGCGATGCTGCAGCGCATGCAGGCCCAATGTAACGATGGCCGCAGCGTCCTGCCGACCGAAAATGCCGAACACACCGCATTCGTCGTGGAAATGGTCGTCGGCCTCGGCGGAAAGCACGTCGTCTGCGTCTGCCATCTTAAGCTCCGCTAAAATCGCCATATAATGCGGGTTCGCGCCGAAAGCAACGCGGGCCGTGCAGTCGTTCACACCATCGTCAGATCCTGACGCCGTTTTTCGGCGTCAGTTTGCCGGTGCCGCCGGTGCCGGAGCGGCCGGGGCGTTGTTCGCCGGTGGTGTTGCGTCATTGTCGTCAGGCACCGGCGCGTTGGTATCGTCGCCGCCCGCCGGAGCATCCGCCGCCGGTGCGTCCGCCGCCGGAGCATCCGCCGCCGGTGCGTCCGGAGCAGCTGGCGTCTCGGCGGCCGGCTGATTCGGATTGAGCTTCTTGAGGATCGCGTTTTCCGGATCCTCGGGCAGCAGGCTTTCGAGCTTGGCGCCGATTTGTTCGAGCAGCGGCCGCGATTTGGCTTCCGTGACCCAGGCTGGCGCCTTGGCGCCGGCCAGCCAGTTGAAGAACAGCAGGGCGACGGCAACGACCAGGATGCCGCGCGCGGCGCCGTAAAGGAAACCGAGCGTACGATCGAGCGCGCCGATCCGGGAATCGATGATCCAGTCGGCGAGCTTCATGGTGATGACCGAGACGACGATCAACGCGATGATGAAAACCACGCCGGCGGCGGCCGCCATGGCGACCTTTTCATTCTCGATGTAGGGCGCGAGGTAAGGCACGACCGGCTTGTAGAAGAAGAACGCCGCCGCTGCCGCCGCTGCCCAGGAGACGACGGACAGGACTTCGCGCGAGAAGCCGCGAACCATGGCGAGCATCGCCGAGACCAGAGTGAAGCCGACGAGAATTCCGTCAAGCAGCGTAATCGGCATGTCTTTCGCCCCACTCCATGAGCCGCATTATAGCGCCGAACATCGGGCTCTGGGTCCGATGCTCTAGTCTTCTTCGTCCACGCGGCTTCGGCGTGAGCCGGCTATGCGTGCCACGAGGTCGGCAAGCTCGGTCGGCTGGAAAGAACCGGCCCCGATCCCCCCGGCCAGTTCCCCGCTGCCCGAGGGCAGAACCGCGCTTCCAAAACCCAGCTTTTCGGCTTCCTTGAGGCGCTGTTGCGCATGCGCAACCGGCCTCACGGCGCCCGAAAGGCTGATTTCGCCGAAATAGACGCAATCGGCGGGAAGGGCAAGACCGGTGAGCGAGGAAACCAGGGCGGCCGCCACTGCGAGATCTGCCGCGGGCTCCGAAATCCGGTAGCCGCCGGCGACATTGAGATAGACATCATGGCTGCCGAATCGCACCCCGCAATGGGCTTCGAGAACCGCCAGGATCATCGACAGCCGGGCGCCGTCCCAGCCGACGACGGCGCGGCGCGGCGTGCCGAGCGAGGAGGGTGCGACCAGTGCCTGGATCTCGACCAGCACCGGCCTTGTCCCCTCCATGCCGGCGAAAACCGCCGCCCCCGGCGATTTGGCATGGCGTTCGCCAAGAAAAAGCTCGGACGGATTGGCGACCTCGCGCAGGCCCTTGTCCGACATTTCGAAGACGCCGATCTCGTCGGTCGGTCCAAAACGGTTCTTCACCGTACGCAGGATGCGGTAGTGGTGGCCGCCTTCGCCTTCGAAGTAGAGCACGGCGTCAACCATGTGCTCGACGACGCGCGGCCCGGCGATCTGGCCTTCCTTGGTGACATGGCCGACCAGTACGATCGCCGCACCCGTGGATTTCGCATAGCGGATCATCGCCTGGGCGGCAGCGCGCACCTGGGTGACGGTTCCGGGTGCCGAATCGGCAAGGTCGGTCCACAGCGTCTGGATCGAATCCAGGATGACGAGATCAGGCCGCTTGCCGTCGGCGATCGTCGCCAGGATGTCCTCGACATTGGTCTCGGCGGCAAGTTCCACCGGAGAGGAGGCGACGCCAAGCCGCTGCGCCCGCAGCCTGATCTGCGCGACCGCCTCTTCGCCCGAGACATAGACGATGCGGTGGCCTTTTGATGCCAGCGCCGCGGCCGCCTGGGTGAGCAGCGTCGACTTGCCGATGCCGGGGTCGCCGCCGACCAGCAGCGCCGAGCCGCGCACGAACCCGCCGCCGGTGGCGCGATCGAGTTCGCCAATGCCCGAGATGATGCGTGGCGCGTCCTCGATATCGCCGGACAGCGTGGTCAGCACCACGGCGCGTCCCTTGCGGGCGTTGCGCGTGTTGGCTGGTCCTGAGCCGATGCCGCCGGACGTGCCTTCCTCGACCAGCGTGTTCCACTCGCCGCAGGCATCGCATTTGCCGGCCCAGCGCTGATGCACCGATCCGCAACTTTGGCAGATGAATTGGACGCGCGACTTGGCCATTAGATGGAAGCCACGCCGTGACAGGCTGGCGGGGCAGCGCCCCTCTCTGGCCTGCCGGCCATCTCCCCCTCCAGGGGGGAGATTTGCAGCTTCAGCGCTTGCGCCTTCTTTTCAACGCCAAAAATTGGCGAAAGCGTCGATGCCATCCGATCTCCCCCCTTGAGGGGGAGATGTCCGGCAGGACAGAGGGGGGCGCCAAGGAATGGGACCTGTCTCAATAGGTCACTCGAACCTTTCCGGCAGATGATGCTCCTCGGCGAGGTCGGAGAAGCGGGTGAACTCGCCCTGGAAGGCAAGGCTGACGGTGCCGGTCGGTCCATGGCGCTGCTTGGCTATGATCACTTCGGCCTTGCCCTGGACCTCGATCATCTTCGTCTCCCAGGCGAGATGCTCGGGCGTGCCTTTCTCCGGCTCCTTGTTCTTGATGTAATATTCCTCGCGGTACACGAACAGCACGACGTCGGCGTCCTGCTCGATCGAGCCCGATTCGCGCAGGTCGGACAGCTGCGGATGTTTGTCGTCGCGGCTTTCGACTTGACGCGAGAGCTGTGAGAGCGCGATGATCGGCACGCCCAACTCCTTGCCGAGCGCCTTCAGTCCGGTGGTGATCTCGGTGATTTCCTGGACGCGGTTCTGCGACGCCTTGGCAGATGAACCCTGCATCAGCTGGATATAGTCGATGACCATCAGGTCCAGCCCGCGCTGGCGCTTGAGGCGGCGGGCGCGCGCCGCGAGCTGGGCGATCGAGATACCACCCGTCTGGTCGATGTAGAGCGGGCGCTTGTGGTTCTCCTGCGTGTAGGCGACAAGCTTGCCGAAATCGGCTTCCGTCAAATCGCCGCGCCGGATTTTCGATGATGGAATCTCGGTCTGCTCGGAGATGATGCGGGTGGCCAGCTGCTCCGACGACATTTCAAGCGAGAAGAAGCCGACGACGCCGCCATTGGCCGCCTTGACGGAGCCGTCGGCCTGTTGGGCAGGCTCATAGGCGGCAGCGATGTTGTAGGCGATGTTGGTGGCCAGCGACGTCTTGCCCATGCCTGGGCGGCCGGCGATGATGATCAAATCCGAAGGCTGCAGGCCACCCATGCGATGGTCGAGATCGCGCAGGCCGGTGGCAATGCCGGACAGGTGGCCATCGCGCATATAGGCCGCGCTGGCCATGTCGACGGCATTCTTCAACGCATCGGAAAAGCTTTCGAAACCGCCATCGTAGCGGCCGTTTTCGGCCAGCTCGAACAGCCGCCGCTCGGCATCCTCGATCTGTTCGCCGGGTGCCATGTCGACCGGCGCGTCATAGGCGATGTTGACCATGTCTTCGCCGACGGTGATCAGCGCGCGGCGCGTCGCAAGGTCATAGATGGCGCGGCCATAGTCGGTGGCGTTGACGACGGTCACAGCCTCGACCGCCAGCCGCACGACATATTGCGCCATCGTCATGTCGCCAACCTTCTCGTCGGCCGGCAGGAAGGTTTTCAGTGTGATCGGCGTCGCCACCTTGCCCATACGGATGAACTCGGACGCCACCTCATAGATCTTGCGGTGCAGCGGCTCGTAGAAATGGCTGGCCTTGAGGAAGTCAGAGACGCGGTAGAAGGCGTCGTTGTTGACGAGGATGGCGCCGAGCAACGCCTGCTCGGCCTCGATGTTGTTTGGCGCTTCACGATAAAGCGGTGTTTCCGCGACGCCGAATTTTCGCGCTGCCTCTGCCATGATATCCCCGATTTCAATCCCGGCCTTTCGATATCAGAACGTGATGAGTCGGTGCTGACCTTTCTGCATCACTACCCAACCAAAGAACCTTGATGCCCGTTGTTCACAGGAACAACCAATCGTCCACAGGAGAGTATTCGCGTGCCCCGATTCCGGTTGACTCGACAGGGCGTGGATCTCTATCTGACTCGTCGGAACAAAGCAAGAACAATGGCACTGTTCATTTTGCGATGTTGTCCAGCCTGTCGCCCCAGTCCAATCGCCGGGCCAACTTGAAGTCGGCGCCGTCGCGCTTGGTGAACAAGCGCTCGGTGGCGGTGCCGTCGTCCTGGCAAAGCTTGAGCAGAACCTTGCCGGAGCCGGATTTCGGTGGCGCAAGAACTCGTGCCTGGTGTGATGTGGGGCCGTCGCGAGAAGCCGCGACGTAGATGAATTTCTCGTCTTCCCACGGCACGTCGGCATCCTTGGCCAGCCGATGCAGGCGCGAGCGGGCGACGCGGCGGGAAAAATGGCACCAGTCGGGCTGGACCAGCGGGCAGGGCGCCTGATGCGCGCAAGGCGCAAGCACATGCGCGCCCGCCTCGATCAGCTGCCGGCGCACGGCAAGGATGCGCTGCCAGCCGGCGGGGGTGCCGGGCTCGACGATCAGGAGCGTGTCGCCAGTGAGTTGCCAGAGCCGGTCGATGAGTTTCGGCTGCGATGCCGGCGCGATTTCATCGAGCACATAAGCGCACGTAACCAGATCGGCCGGCTCGATGTCAGCAAGGTCGATGGTGGCATCACCGGCCAGCCATCTGGTCTGGGCGGCAATAGTGTTGCCGGCAAGCGTCTCGCCGACCTTACGCACGGCGGCACTGGCTTCGAACAACACCGCCTGTTCGAGATCGGGCCACAGATCGGTCGCGGCCCAAAGCACCGTGCCAGGGCCGGCGCCGACATCGAGCAAGGTCCTGGGCTGAAAGGCAGGCTTGGCGTCGCTCAGCGCGTCGAGGCTGGAACGGATCGCGGCATAGGTCGCCGGCAGCCGCGTCGCCAGATAGGCCTTCACCGCCAGATCCTCGGCCATGTGCAGACGGCCGTCGCGCAACTCGGCGCGGTAGCGGTCGGACAGCGTCTTTGCCGCTTGCTTGAGTACCGCCAGCGGAACGTTTTCGAGCAGACGCTCGACACCTTGGCGAAGGGAGGCAGGCAACTCCATCTCAAGCGCCCCGCGGGACGAGAAGGATCACCGAAGCACCGGCAATGCAGAGCGCGGCACCGGCAAGATCCCAGCGGTCGGGGCGAACGCCTTCAACCAGCCACAGCCAGCCAAGCGACGCCACGATGTAGATGCCGCCATAGGCGGCGTAGGCGCGACCGGCGGCTGACGTGTCGACCAGCGCCAGCAGGAAGCCAAACAGGGCAAGCGAGGCGAGGCCGGGAAGCAGCCAAAGCGGCGACTTCTCCAGCCGCCACCAGGCCCAGAATGAAAAGCAACCGGCGATCTCGGCCAGAGCGGCGGCGGCATAGAGGACAAAGGTCATGAAAAAGGTCCCGCGACGGTCACGGGACCTTTTTCAGTGCAGGCGCCGGCAATGGCAAGCGGCAATGCTATTCCTGGTCGGCAACCTTGCGGCGGCGAGCCGGCTTGGCGGCCGGGCTCTTTTTGACGGGAGCCGTTTCACGATGCCCCATATCGCGCATCTCGAGCGCTTTTTCGCATTTGGCCATGTAGTCGCGTGTCATCGGCAGCGTATCGTTCTTCTTGGCGATCTGGATCTGGAAGATCACCAGATCCTGCCAGCGGAAGGCGGCTTCCGAGGCCGCCAGATAGAATTCCCACATGCGGCAGAAGCGCTCGTCATAGATCGCCTTGGCCTTGTCGCGATTGGCGGCGAAGCGCTCGCCCCAGTGCTTCAGCGTGTCGGCATAGTGGAGCCGCAGGATCTCGACGTCGGTGACGACCAGGCCCGACTTCTCGATCGCAGGCATCACTTCCGACAGCGACGGGATGTAGCCGCCCGGGAAGATGTATTTGCGGATGAAGGCGCTGGTCGCCCACGGCACGCCGGAACGGCCGATCGTGTGCAACAGCATGACGCCATCCGGCTTGAGCAGCGTCGCGCTCTTGTCGAAGAACGTACGGTAGTGGTTGACGCCGACATGCTCGAACATGCCGACCGAGACGATGCGGTCGAAACGCTCGTTGAGTTCGCGGTAGTCCTTCAGCTCGAAATGCACGCGGCTTTCCAGCCCTTGCGCATGCGCCCGGTCGGTGGCGACGCCATGCTGCTCGGTCGACAGCGTCACGCCTTGCACGTCGACGTCGAACGCCTTGGCGAGATAGAGGCCAAGCCCGCCCCAGCCGGAGCCGATGTCGAGCACCGTCTGGCCGGCCTTCAGCCGGAGCTTGGCGGCGATGTGGCGTTTCTTGGCGGCCTGCGCCTCGTCGAGCGTCATGTCCGGCTGCTCGAAATAGGCGCAGGAATATTGCATGTCCTCGTCGAGGAAGAGCCGGTAGAGATCGCCCGACAGATCGTAGTGGCGCTGCACGTTGCGCCGCGAGCGCGAGGCGGTGTTGATCTGCTGCAGCCGGCGGAAGGCGTGGCGCAGGCCTTCGATGGCCTTCGACCAGGTGGCGTCGATGCCGCCGCTGCCCATGTTCTGGAAGGCGATGCGCATCACGCCCAGCACGCCGCCCTCGAGAATGTCGAGTTCGCCGTCCATGTAGGCTTCAGGCACCGCCAGCATCGGATCGAAGGTGATGGCGCGCTCGGCATGCGCGGTCTTGATGTGCATGTGCACCGGTTCGCCGCTGCCGTCGCCGAAAACCACCGCCGTGCCCTTGGGGCCGGTTACCCTAAGATTGCCGGTGCGCACCAAGCGGTCGAGAACGCGCTTCAACAGAATATTCATGACCAAATGTCCCCTCTCGGCCAGACAGGCTGCCTTGGCGCGTGACCGCGAAAATCGGGATCGATTTCGCCGGAGATCTTGCGCCGAACCAAAGTTGCACAGCGTGCTTTGCGCGGCCAAAGGACGCGCGACGCCATAGTCTGCAACAATATATAGGGGTTCGAAAAGTTCCATTTGGCACAAAAATGCCCGGGCGCGAGGCCCGGGCATTGGTCCAGCATGGCTGGATGACGGCAAAGTGATCGGAGCTTGGCGTCAAGTCGTGATCAGCCCCATGGCTCCAATCGCTTGCGACGTGTGATCAGGCGTTGTCTTCGTCGCCCTCGAACTCGGTGTTCGGATCGAAGAAGTTCTCCGGCCGGGCGTTGTCGTTGATGTCGTCGCCATAGATGGCTTCGGCGGTGGTCAGCGTCTCGCCCTTGGCCTGGCGCTCGGCTTCGTCGGCCGTGCGGGCGATGTTGAGCGTGACGGTGACCTCGACTTCCGGATGCAGCGCGATCGCCACATTGGTGACGCCGATGGTCTTGATCGGCTGGTTGAGCAGGATCTGGTTGCGGTTGATCGAAAAACCTTCCGCCGTCAGCAGATCGGCGATGTCGCGGGTCGAAACGGAACCGTAAAGCTGACCGGTTTCGCCGGCGGAGCGAACGGCGATGAAGCTCTTGCCGTCGAGCTTTTCAGCGACCTGGGCCGCTTCCGACTTGCGCTCGAGGTTGCGGGCTTCAAGCTGGGCGCGCTGGCCTTCGAACTTCTTCTTGTTGGCTTCGTTGGCGCGCAGCGCCTTGCCCTGCGGCAGCAGGAAGTTACGGGCGAAGCCGTCCTTGACCTTGACGGTATCGCCCATCTGGCCGAGGCGGGAAACGCGTTCGAGAAGAATGACGTCCATGGATTTGTTCCTTTGGTTGGACGCCAATCGATCGATGAGATCGGCGCCGAATGTCTTGGGAACAGGTCAGGAAGCTTGAGCGCCTTTGGCGCTGGTGTCGCTGTCCTGCCTGTGCGGCAGTTAGAGGTTTTGACCTCAACCCGGGATTTGATGTTCAACCCTGCGGCGCCCGTCGCCGTGGGAGAAGAGCGGGCGGCGAACCGCCCGCATTTGAGATATTAGCGAACCACGTAGGGCAGCAGGCCGAGGAAGCGGGCGCGCTTGATCGCCTTGGCGAGTTCGCGCTGCTTCTTCTGGCTGACGGCGGTGATGCGCGACGGCACGATCTTGCCACGCTCGGAAATGTAGCGCTGCAGCAGACGCACGTCCTTGTAGTCGATCTTGGGCGCGTTGGCGCCGGAGAACGGGCAGGTCTTGCGGCGGCGATGGAACGGGCGCCGGGTCGGGATCTGATTGATGTCGACCATTATTCTGCACCCCCTTCAAAGCCTTCGCGCGGACGGCGCGGACCACGATCGGCACCGGCGTCGCCGAACGAGCGCGGCGGACGATCGCCACGGTCGCCGCGATCACGATCGCCGAACGAACGCGGACCACGATCGCCACGGTCACGGTCGCCGAAGCCGCCGCGTTCCGAGCGCTCTTCGCGCTTCTGCATCATGGCCGACGGGCCTTCCTCATGCGCCTCGACCTTGATGGTCAGGAAACGCAGCACGTCTTCGGACAGGCCCATCTGGCGCTCCATCTCGTTGAGCGCGGCCGCCGGGCAATTCAGGTCCATCAGCGTGTAGTAGGCCTTCCGGTTCTTGTTGACCCGGTAGGTGAGGGACTTCAGTCCCCAGTTCTCGACCCGGCCGACGGACCCGCCATTTGCGGAGATGACACCCTTGTACTGTTCGACAAGCGCATCGACCTGCTGCTGCGAGAGGTCCTGCCGGGCAAGAAACACATGTTCGTAAAGAGCCATTATGTCTTATGCCTTTCTTCGTTTCTCTCCCGGTTCCCGGCGGCAAAAGCCTCTGCAACTTCTCTGACCCGCAAACCCTCGAAGGGGCAGGGGGAAGAAAGGAGCATGACGAGACGGTCGAGAGCGGAGACACGGGAGGCGGAAGCACTTCCGGCTTCACACGAAGGTTCTGAAAACCTCCGGCCCTCCGTTCAGCCCCCAGCAAGGACCGGCAGATTGCGGGCGTCTATACAGCAATCCGGCCGCAAAGCAAGGGCAAGCGGCATTCCCGTGTGTCGCAGGCGACGATCGGGAAGCAGCAACGGCCGGAGTCGTGGTTTCCGGCAACCACGTCTTAACCACACCAGCAGGTTGTGTGGAGTTGAAGCCTGGCCGTCAACGGTCGATTCATCATGGAAGGCGCAAAAGCCCGGACAACCGCGCAAAAGCGGCAAGCATTTCCGGGGGTAAGGATGCTTCTCAACAAATTCTGGCGCTCGAAGAGCGGCAATTTCACGCTTGTGCTGGGACTGGGTTTGCCGGTCATCCTGACGGCAGTCGCTTTCGCAACCGATGTCTCGACCCTTATGCGGGCCAAGAGCAATTTGCAGAACGCTCTCGATTCGGCAAACCTTGCTTCTTCGCACCTTGGCGATCTCGACATCACCCGCAATGACGCTTTCAACCGCTATTTCCAGGCCAACATCGTCGGTCATGGCGAGCTCGACAATGCGCAGGCGACGTTGACTGTCGACAAGGGCGTCAACTTCGTCAAGACCAAGGCGGTTGCCTCGGCGGACGTCCATCTCAACTTCGCCTTCCTGTTCGGCGACAGCAAGCACATCGTGGTCGATGCCTCGGCGGTCGAATCGAACAACCAGCTCGAAGTCGTGCTGGTGCTGGACAACACCGGCTCGATGGCCGGCGCGCGGATGACGGCGCTGAGGACGGCGACAAAATCGTTGCTCGACACGCTCGAAGCGGCGAAATCGCCAACGCGCAAGATCCGCGCCTCGCTGGTTCCTTTCGTGACGGCCGTCAACGTCAATGGCGACGGCTTCGACCCGTCCTGGATCGACATGGACGGCAAGTCCTCAACCAACGGCGTCAATTTTCCCGTCATCGACGGCAAGCGGCCGAACCACATGGCGCTTTTCAAACAGCTCAAGAAGACCGGATGGGCCGATGCCGGATGGAATGGCACCGGATGGAAAGGTTGCGTCGAGGCGCGGCCAGGCGCTTACAATATCTCCGACACGCCACCCGACCCGGCCAAGCCCGACACGCTGTTCGTGCCCTACTTTGCGCCGGATGATCCCGAAGACGCCCAGAAGCCGTCTGGCTCCTATGGCAATTCGGATAAATACTACAACAACTCCTATCTCAACGATGTCAGCGACAAAACCAGGCTTGCCCAGTCGGGCATCAACATTCTGGGCATCGATCTCAGCAACCTGCTCGGCAATCTCATTGAACTTCTGTCGCCCGATGACAGGGATGCCAGGGAAAAGATCGCCAAATATGTTGCGCCCGCCAAGGAACTCATCACCGAGATCGGCTCTCCCATCACTGTCGGCCCGAACCGTGCGTGTCCGACCCCGGTGGTCCCCCTGACCGACGATTTCGACAAGCTGCGCAAGGCGGCCAGTCAGATGACCGAGTGGAATGGCTCGGGTACCAATGTCTCCGAGGGCCTGTCGTGGGGTATGCGCGTGCTGTCGCCTGCCGCGCCCTACACCGACGGAGCGCCGTGGAAGACGCCTGGGATCAGTAAGATAGTGCTGTTGCTCACCGACGGCGAGAACGTCGTCTATGGCGCCAGCGAACAAGAATCGACAAAGTCGGATTACACATCCTATGGCTATCTGGCTGGCGGCCGCTTCGGATCGGACAACCAGACGACCGCTGCGCGCAATGTCGACGGCTGGACCAAAAACGTTTGCACGCAATTGAAGAACGAGGGCGTGCAGATCTACACCATGGTGCTGCAATCCGACACCGCAGCCAACCGTGCGCTTTACAGCGCCTGCGCCTCGGATCCGAGCAACTATTATGCCGTCAACGATCCGACCAAACTGCCGAACGTGTTCCTTCAGATCGCCAACAATTTCACGAAGCTGCAATTGACCAACTGAACACGCGAACCGAGACGGACCAGCAGGCTCCGAGGGAATCGCTGGCCTCAACTCGTATGCGCGGCGACAATCTTGTCGACCGTTTCGGGGAAGAAGTCGGGCGCCGCGTGGCGTTTGCCGAACATCATATCGTACTGCAGCAGGCGGAAATCGCGGATCGCCGGATCGATCTCCTTCTGCCGCGCCCAATCGGGCGTGGCCTCGCCAGCCGGCGTCAGCAGCAAATTGCGGTCGACGACACGGTAGTGTTCGCTCATCTCGCCCAGGAAGCCGGTGTAGTAGGGATGGCTGATGCCGGCCGTCTTCAGGATATGATAGGGCAGGAAGGCCGGGCTGACGGCGCCCATGTGCTCAGCTGGCCCGGTGCGGTTCGACCAGATGACCAGCGGCGTCTCATGATGCTCGAGGGCAGCCTCGGGCGACGCTTCCTTGCGCGGCGCGACATTGTCCTTCAGGAAGCCGGTTTCGACATAGACCGGCCCGAGCGGCGGCAGATGGTCGCCGAAGAAGGCGATCACGGTTGGGCGGGAGCGTGTCTTTGCCCATTCGACGAGGCGTTCGAGACCGCGATCGGCATCGGCTGAGCCTTCGGCGTAGCTGAGCAGCGATTCGCGCGCCCACTGGCTGATCGGCGCCTGCACCCTGTGCGTGGGACTGTAATAGCGGTTCGGTTCGTAGGGACCGTGGTTTTGCAGGCTGACCGCAAAGAAGAACACCGGCTCTTCGCTGGCGTCGGCCTCGCTGATGATCTCGTCGGTCATCGCGGCATCCGATGCCAGTGGCCCGCGCTTTTGCATTGGCGGCAGCGTCTCTTCCGACTTGAAATCGTTGAAGCCGAAATCGGCGTAGACCGCGCCACGGTTCCAGAACCAGTTGGTGCCCGGATGGATGGCGCGCGCCCGATAACCCTGGCTCTTGAGGAAGGTTGCCAGCGACGGCGTCGGCGTGCGCACATATTGCTGGTAGGGGATGCTGCCGGCCGGCAGGAACGCGTTGGAGAAGCCGGTCAGCGCCTCGAACTCGATATTGGCGGTCATGCCGCCGAACTCCGGCGAGAACATCGAGCCGGAGCGCAGCGCCCGCACATTGGGGATCGGATCGGGCGTGATGGTGACGCCGGGCAGCTTGGTCGGGTCCCAGAAGGACTCGCTCATGACGATGATGATGTCAGGCTTCTCGGCCGGCACCGAGGCGGTCACATCGGGCCTGGCGATCGCCGCGATCGCCTTGTCGGAATAGCCCGGCGGCGCAGAGACATGCGCCATCGGCACATTGAGCGCAAAGGCCAGCGCAAAACCGTTGGAGGCATAGTTTTCCTTCTGGTCCCACATGATCGGGATGATCTGCAACCGGTCCCTGGTCCAGGAGAAGGTGGCATAGTCCATGATCGAAACGAAGAAGGCGAGCAGCGGCACTGCCAGCGTCAGCCGCGCAAGGCGTCCCTTGCGGCTGAGTGCGGGAACCTTGCGGCGCCACATCCGCCAGCCATAGACGAGCAGCGACAGGCCGGCGACGATGCCGACGACCATGGCGAGCGCGGTCATCGGCCGGTCGCGCACCAAAAGCGGCAACAGCGCGAAGATCTGGCGGGCATAGAGGAAATCGGTCGGATAGAGCGGATCGCCGAGATAATGCGACTTCTGGTGGCCGACGAAGGCAAGCGATAGCGTCAGCGGCGCGACGATCATCAGGCTCTGATGGCTGCGGCCCAGCACCGCATCGAGGCCGATCAGGATCAGCGCGAACACGACGATGGTGGTCCAGCCCGGCTTGAGCGGCTGCAGGAAGAAGGAGACCGTGCCGGCAAAGTCGCCGCGCACGATCAGTTCGATGGCAAACACCAGGACGGCGGCGATCGCCAGGCTGATCAGCCCATAGCGCACGACCGGCCATCTCCTGCCCGGCAGATAGCCGGTGGAGGGGTCGTCTTCCAGGAACTGTGGCGCGGCCTTGCCGGCGCGTTTGTAACTCTTTGCCACTTTAACTTCCCCACCCAGCGACAAGCACGTCACTCGATTGTCATGGAATTGTCACGCAAAGCTAGCGCCTGTGGCCAAAATAAGAAGAGCCAGCAAACGAATCGTGAGCGGTTTTCATCAGGAGTGATCGCCAAAAAGCCTTTCGGAACAGGCACTCGGCGGATGAAGCTGCCGTCGAGCAGGGTCGAACCGGGCTTGACTTGGCGGCCTGCCTTGCGTCACAGGCAAGAAAAACTCGTCTATCAGGCAAGCAAAACCAGCCCTTGGGAGCCCGCGCATGGCCGTTGCATTCACCTTTCCTGGACAAGGCAGCCAGGCAGTCGGCATGGGCAAGGATCTCGCCGACGCCTTTCCCGAGGCGCGCAGAATTTTCCAGGAAGTCGACGACGCGCTCGGCGAAAACCTGTCGAAGCTGATCTGGGAAGGGCCGGAAGAGACGTTGATGCTGACCGCCAACGCGCAGCCGGCGCTGATGGCGGTGTCGCTGGCCGCGATCCGGGCGCTGGAATCGCGCGGCTTCTCGCTGAAAGGCAAGGTCGCCTATGTCGCCGGTCATTCGCTGGGCGAATATTCGGCGCTCGCGGCCGCTGGCTTCGTTTCGGTTGCCGATGCCGCCAGGCTGCTGCGCATCCGCGGCAATGCCATGCAGGCGGCGGTGCCGGCCGGCGAGGGCGCCATGGCGGCGATCATCGGATTGGAACAGGCCGATGTCGAAGCCGCCTGCGCGGAAGCCGCCAAAGGCTCCGTCTGCCAGATCGCCAACGACAATGGCGGCGGCCAACTGGTCATTTCCGGCGCCAGGGCCGCGGTCGAACTGGCGGCGAAACTGTGCACTGAGAAAGGCGCCAAGCGCGCACTGATGCTGCAGGTGTCCGCGCCCTTCCATTCGGCGCTGATGGCGCCGGCCGCGAACGTCATGCGCGACGCACTCGCCGGTGTGACAAAGAATGCGCCGGTCGTTCCCGTCCTCTCCAATGTCACGGTCAGCCCGACCAGCGATCCGGACGAGATCGCCCGCCGCCTGGTCGAGCAGATAACCGGCCGCGTACGCTGGCGCGAGACCGTGGAGTGGTTCGGCGCAAATGGCGTCACCACGCTTTACGAGATTGGCGCCGGCAAGGTGCTTTCGGGATTGGCGCGGCGCATCAACCGCGACATCGCCACTGCGTCGGTCGGCTCAGCGGCTGAGGTCGAGGCGACGCTAGCAGCGCTTGCATAAAGCCCCATTTGATCCCATTCCCTGCAAAGGGGTGTTCTCTTCTCAATCAGGAGACAAAAATGTTCGAATTGACTGGCCGCAAGGCGCTCGTCACCGGCGCATCGGGAGGCATCGGCGAGGCGATCGCCCGGATGCTGCATGCGCAAGGCGCGATCGTCGGCCTGCATGGCACCCGCATCGAGAAACTGGAGGCGCTGGCTAGCGAGCTTGGCGACCGGGTCAAGCTGTTCCCGGCCAATTTGTCCAACCGTGACGAGGTCAAGGCGCTCGGCCAGAAAGCCGAGGCCGATCTCGAAGGCGTCGACATCCTGGTCAACAACGCCGGCATCACCAAGGACGGGCTGTTCGTGCGCATGTCGGATGCCGATTGGGACAGCGTGATCGAGGTCAATCTGACCGCCGTTTTCCGGCTCACCCGCGAACTCACCCATCCGATGATGCGCCGCCGCCATGGCCGCATCATCAACATCACCTCGGTGGTCGGCGTGACCGGCAACCCCGGCCAGACCAATTACTGCGCCTCCAAGGCCGGCATGATCGGCTTCTCCAAGTCGCTGGCGCAGGAGATCGCCACCCGCAACATCACCGTTAACTGCGTTGCACCAGGCTTCATCGAATCGGCAATGACCGACAAGCTCAACGACAAGCAGAAAGAGGCGATCATGGCGGCGATCCCGACGCGGCGCATGGGCACCAGCGTCGAAGTCGCGTCCGCCGTCGCTTATCTCGCCTCCAACGAAGCCGCCTACGTCACCGGCCAGACCATCCACGTAAATGGCGGCATGGCTATGATTTGAACGAGGTTCTGCAGCAACGCCGGCGGGTTGTGTAAAGAGACCATTTCGGCTTGGACCTCAGCTATTTTTCGTGTAATGCGGCCCGCAACCCGGCGGTTCGGGCAAAAATCGGTCCGTAGTCGTTGCGTTTCCGGCAGGACCATCTTTCAGCTTGATTAGCGGCATTCTGCCCGCTAACGAAGACAGACAAACAAAAGACGAGGATGCCCAAATGAGTGACACCGCAGAGCGCGTCAAGAAGATCGTCATCGAGCACCTTGGCGTCGATGCCGACAAAGTGACGGAGCAGGCGAGCTTCATCGATGATCTGGGCGCCGACAGCCTCGACACGGTCGAACTCGTCATGGCGTTCGAAGAAGAATTCGGCGTCGAGATCCCCGACGACGCGGCCGAGACCATCCTGACCGTCGGCGATGCCGTGAAGTACATCGACAAGGCTTCGGCCTGACGCTTTCTGCAGTCATCACCGGGGAGGACCTGCGATGAGGCGTGTCGTCGTCACGGGCCTTGGCTTGCTGTCGCCGTTCGGCATGGGCTTCGAGCACAGCTGGAAGGAGCTTCTGACCGGCCGCAGCGCTGCCAAGCGCATCACCGAGTTCGAGGTGGAGGACCTTGCTTGCAAGATCGCCCACGTCATTCCGCGTGGTGACGGCAGCAATGCCACCTTCAATCCCGAGGCCGTGCTCGAGCCGAAGGAATTGCGCAAGATCGGCGACTTCATCCTGTACGGGATTGCCGCCGCCGACGAGGCGCTGAAGGATTCCGGCTGGGAACCCAAGACGCATGAAGAGCAATGCGCCACCGGCGTCCTGATCGGCTCCGGCATCGGCGGCATCGAGGGCATCGCCGAGAACGCGATGATCCTCAAGGAACGCGGCCCGCGCCGCATCAGCCCCTTCTTCATCCCGGGCCAGATCATCAATCTCGTCTCCGGGCAGGTTTCGATCCGGCACGGGCTGAAAGGCCCGAACCATGCCGTCGTCACGGCCTGTTCGACCGGCGCGCACGCCATTGGCGATGCTGCCCGGCTGATCATGTGGGGCGATGCCGACGTGATGGTCGCCGGTGGCGCCGAAGCGCCGGTGACGCGGCTGTCGATCGCCGGGTTCGCCGCATGCCGGGCACTGTCGACGGAACGCAATGATTCGCCGCAAACGGCGTCGCGCCCCTATGATCGCGACCGCGACGGCTTCGTCATGGGCGAGGGCGCCGGCGTTGTCGTGCTCGAGGAGCTCGAACATGCCAAAGCGCGCGGCGCCAAGATCTATGCCGAGGTGACGGGTTATGGTCTCACCGGCGACGCGCATCACATCACGGCGCCCGCCGAGGATGGCGATGGTGCCTTCCGTTGCATGACGGCGGCACTCAACCGGGCCAAGCTTACGCCTGCCGACGTCGACTACATCAACGCGCACGGCACCTCGACCATGGCCGACACGATCGAGCTCGGCGCTGTCGAGCGGCTTGTCGGCAATGCCGCATCGAAGATTTCGATGTCGTCGACCAAGTCGTCGATCGGCCATCTGCTTGGGGCGGCCGGTGCCGCCGAAGCGATCTTCTCGATCCTTGCCATCAGGGACAATGTCGCGCCGCCGACCATCAACCTCGACAACCCCGAACGCGAAACCGCGATCGACCTGGTGCCGAACAAGCCGCGTGCCCGCCAGATCGACGTGGCGCTGTCCAATTCGTTCGGCTTTGGCGGGACCAATGCGTCGCTGGTCTTCCAGCGCTACAATGGCTGATCGTCCGGCTGCCGGGCGACGCTTTGGCGTGCCGTCAATTTTGCCATATTCGCCTCTACTCTGCCGCTGGGGATTCGTTGGGCGATCAAACGGTAGGGCGAAATGAACACAAATCCGGCAGGCAACGGAGAATTCGGGCAACGGTCGGCAACATCCGGACCGATCGTGCCGAAAACGGCCAGCGAGGCGTTGCGGCCAGAGGCCGGCACGCCGCCGCCGAAGCGCTCGCGTGCGTCACGCAGCCAGGTCGTCGTGTTCATGAACTTCGTCATCTCCTCGGTGATGCTGGTGGTTCTGGCGGCCGGCGTCGCGGTCTATTTCGGCAAGCAGGAATTCACCGAGCCCGGACCCTCCGCTAATGGCGATACCTTCCTGGTCAAGCCGAACACCGGCGTCCAGGATATCGCCGACCAGCTCGAACGCCGCGGGCTGATCAGCGATGCCCGGGTATTCCGCCTTGGCGTGCGCGCCTTCGGCAATGATTCGGCGCTGAAAGCCGGCGAGTACGAGATCAAGCCCAGGGCTTCCATGCGCGATATCATGGAGCTTCTGAAGAGCGGCAAGTCGGTGATGTATTCGCTGACCATCCCTGAAGGACTGACTGTCGACCAGGCACTGCAGCGCATCGCCGAGGAGACTGCCTTGAGCGGCGACATGCCGGCAACCACGCCGCCGGAGGGCAGCCTCGCCACCGACACGCTGCGCTTCACGCGCGGCGCGACACGCCAGCAGATGGTCGACAAGCTGCTTGCGGATCAGAAGAAACTGGTTGACGATGTCTGGCAGCGGCGCGCGCCGGACCTGCCGCTGGCCAACGTCGAAGAGTTCGTCACGCTGGCTTCGATTGTCGAGAAAGAGACGGGCAAGGGTGACGAGCGTTCACGGGTTGCCGCCGTCTTCCTGAACCGGCTTGCCAAGGGCATGCGCCTGCAATCCGATCCGACCATCATCTACGGGTTGTTCGGCGGCAAGGGAAAGCCGGCGGACCGGCCGATCTACCAGTCGGATATCCAGAAACAGACCCCCTACAACACCTATGTGATCAACGGCTTGCCGCCGACGCCGATCGCCAATCCGGGTCGTGCAGCGCTGGAGGCGGTGGCCAACCCATCGAAGACCGACGACCTCTATTTCGTCGCCGACGGCACCGGTGGGCACGTCTTTGCCGCGACGCTGGACGAGCACAACGAGAATGTCGCCCGCTATCGCGCTCTGCAGAAGAAGCAGGCGGATGACGTCGCCAAAGCCGCCAAGACGACCGGCGGCGGCGACAGCGATGCCGTCAAGCCGGCGGACGGTGGGCCGGCCGACAGTGCGCCGGCTGACGGTGCCGACGACAGCGGCGGTGACGCGGGCGCTGCCCAGTAGAATGAAGAAAGGCGTTGCCCGACAGGCGACGCCCTGACATTTGCAAGAGCGCCGCGCGTCCGATTTCGACGCGCCTGCGGCGCAGTCATTTTCAAGCAGCACTTGCTCTGTCCGGAAAGCCGGTTCGGGGCAATGTGCCAGGGACGTGTGGGGCGATATGAATTTGCAGAGCATGACCGGTTTTGCACGCGCCGTCGCCGAGCACGAAGGCACTTCGATCGCCTGGGAGGTCAAGTCCGTCAACGGCAAGAGCGTCGAAGTACGGCTGCGGCTGCCGCAAGGCTTCGAGCGGTTGGAACCGGCTGTCCGGCAGATACTTCAGAAACGTTTCGCACGCGGCAATTTTCAGGCGACGCTGACCATCGGCCGTGCCGTCGGCGCGCAGGCGCAGCCGGTCGTCAACGAAGCCTTCCTGAAGGACCTGGCCGGGCTCGCCAAGCGGCTGCAGGAGCAGTTCGGCGTTGCTGCGGCGACCTCGGATGGACTGCTGTCGCTGCGCGGCGTGCTCGACATTCCCGAAACTGTCGAAACCGAGGAGGCGAGGGCCGCGCTCGATGCCGCGATCATGGCCGCGCTCGAAGTGGCCTTGAACGGGCTTGAACAGGCACGGCAGGGCGAAGGGGCCGCGCTGGCTTTGCTGCTGTCGGGTCATATCGACACAATCGAGGCGCTGACGCTGCGGGCAGAAGTGGATCCATCCCGCGAGACCGCGGTGATCCGGGAACGCATCGCCGAGCAGGTCAGGCTGCTGATGGACGCTTCCGCCAATTTGGATGCCACCCGACTGCACATGGAGGCCGCGTTCCTGGCCACCAAGGCCGATATTCGCGAAGAGATCGACCGGCTGAAAACGCATGTCGCATCCGGCCGGGCACTGCTGGTGGGCGGCGGCGCGGTCGGTCGCAAGCTCGATTTTCTGGCACAGGAATTTAACCGCGAATCGAATACGCTGTGTTCCAAGTCGAATGCCGCCGCCATCACCGCGATCGGGCTGGACCTGAAGGCGGTGGTCGACCAGTTTCGTGAACAGATCCAGAATCTGGAGTAGCCGATGGTTGCCAAGGATTTGGGGTCCCGCATTCGCCGCCGGGGCCTGATGCTCGTCCTGTCGTCGCCGTCCGGCGCCGGCAAGTCGACGATCGCGCGCAATCTTCTGGAAAGCGATTCCAGCCTCGAACTGTCGGTCTCGGTCACCACCAGGCCGCGCCGCGGCAGCGAGATCGAAGGCGTCCACTATCATTTCCGGACGATGCGCGAATTCGAGCGGCTTCGTGATTCAGACGCGCTGCTGGAGTGGGCCGAGGTGCATGGCAATTGCTATGCGACACCGCGCGAGCCTGCCGAACTGGCGCTGTCTGAAGGGCGCGACATGCTGTTCGACATCGACTGGCAGGGCGCCCAGCAGCTCAAGGAGAAGATGCGCGCCGACATCGTCTCGATCTTCATCCTGCCGCCGTCGATGAAGGAGTTGAAGGCACGGCTGAAGCGCCGCGCCGAAGACCAGGAAGCGGTGATCGAAACGCGGTTGAAAAACGCCCGCAACGAGATCGAGCACTGGAAGGAATATGATTTCGTCATCGTCAATGACGACCTCGACCGCGCCTTCGCCGAAGTGCGCGGCATCGTCGTCGCCGAGCGGCTGAGACGCGACCGCCGGCCAGGCCTGTTCGATTTCGTCTCGGGACTGTTGGACGAGAAGACGGGCTGAGGCGGTGAAGCGCCAATCTCCCCCACGAGGGGGCAGACCGGCAGCTTCTTACACCGCGTTTGTCAACCTTACAAACTCCTCGACGCTGAGCGTCTCGGCGCGGCGTGTCGGATCGATGCCGGCGCGGTCGAGCAGGGCCTCGCCGCCGAGGCTCTTCACGCTCTGCCGCAGCATCTTGCGACGTTGGCCGAAGGCGGCTTCTGTGACGCGGCCGAGTTTCTTCACCTCGGTGGGCAGGGGCGTCAGGCGCGGCACCAGATGCACCACCGAGGAGGTGACCTTTGGCGGCGGCGTGAATGCCTGTGGCGGTACGTCGAAGGCGATCCTCGCCTCCGTCCGCCAGCCGGCAAGGACCCCCAGCCGGCCATAGCTGTCGCTGCCGGCGGGAGCGACGATGCGCTCGGCCACCTCGCGCTGGAACATCAAAGTCATCGAGGTGTAGAAAGGCGGCCAGTCGCTGACGGTCAACCAGCGCACCAGCAGCTCCGTGCCGATGTTGTAGGGCAGGTTGGCCACGATCTTGACCGGGCCGCCATTGCCGGTCGCTCGACCGGCAAGGCCCGTGAAATCCGTCTTCAGCGCATCGCCCGAAACAACCTCCAGCCGGCCGGGATAGTGGTCGGACACTTCGGCAAGAGCAGCCAGGCAACGTTCGTCGCGCTCTATGGCGATCACCTGGCGCGCTCCGTTGGCAAGCAAGGCGCGGGTCAGCCCGCCGGGACCGGGGCCGACCTCGATGACGGTTGCATCGGACAAGTCGCCGGCGGTGCGGGCGATCTTGCCGGTGAGGTTGAGGTCGAGCAGGAAATTCTGGCCGAGCGCCTTCTTCGCCTGCAGCCCATGACGCTCGATCACCTCGCGCAACGGCGGCAGCCCGTCGATGCTCATGCCCGAGATCTCATGCGGCAACCGCCTTGGTGTTCGTGTCGGCCAGCCGCCGGGCAAGCTTCAGCGCCGCTATCAGGCTGTCGGGCCGCGCCACACCCTTGCCGGCGATGTCGAAGGCCGTGCCGTGGTCGGGCGAGGTGCGGATGAAGGGCAGGCCGAGCGTGACATTGACCGCCTCGTCGAAAGCCAGCGCCTTGGCCGGGATAAGCGCCTGGTCGTGATACATGCAAAGGGCCGCGTCGTAACCAGCCCGCGCCCGGACATGGAACAACGTGTCGGCCGGCAAAGGGCCGAAAGCGTCGATGCCTTCGGCGCGCAGGATGTCGACCGCCGGGCGCACGATCCGCTCGTCCTCGAGGCCCATGGCGCCGCCTTCGCCGGCATGTGGATTGAGCCCGGCAATCGCCAGCCGTGGCCTGGCGATGCCGAAGCGGCCGGCAAGGTCGGCAGCGGTGATGCGCGCGGTGGCGACGATCAGTTCGGTGGTCAGTGCCTTCGGCACCTCGGCCAGCGCTATGTGGATGGTGACGGGAACGGTGCGCAGGTCGGGTCCTGCCAGCATCATCACCGGCATCGCCTCGACGCCGCTGTGCCGAGCCGCCAGATGCGCCAGATATTCGGTGTGGCCGGGAAAGCGAAAGCCGGCATCGTAGAGCGGCTTCTTGGCGATGGGGCAGGTGACCACGGCCGAGGCTTCGCCGGCAAGGCAATCGGCGACGGCGCGGTCGATGGCCTCGATCGTGGCGGCCGCATTGGCCGGATCCGGCTGGCCGGGGCTGTCGATGCAGCCTGCAGCCAGCGGAACGATCGGCAAGGCGCGGGCAAAGACCTGCGCCGCTTGTGCCGGGGTGGCTTCGGCGATCGGCAGCGAGAGGCCGAGCAGGCGCGCCCGGGAGGCGATCAGCGCCGGATCGGCGAGCAGGTAGAAGGGGGGCAGGGCGGCAGCTTCACGCGCCATGAAGGCGGCGATGGCGATCTCCGGCCCAATGCCGGACGGATCGCCGGCGCTCAACGCGAGCGCAGTCACTGCGTTGCCCACGTCAGCGCTTGACGATGCGGGCTTTTGCCTTCAGCTCGTCGACATATTTCTTGCTGAGCGCGTCGGCATCCTTGTCGCCGCCGGAGCCTTCGGCCTGGAACGCCATCTGGGCAACTTTGTCGTCGGACACTTCGCGCGACGAGCAGATGCCGATGAATTCGACGCCGCGTTCGGTTTCGCGCGTGACGGTGGCACCGCCGACTTTGGTAGCTTTGATCTGCTCGGCCCAGTCCGGCGGCAGTTGCGGCGCCAGCACCCGGCCCAGATCGCGAACGGTGACGTCGATCAGGCCCTTGGCGAATTCGCGCGTCGTGTTGCAGCCGTTGAAGCGGGCGCGCATGGCGTCGGCCTCTCGCTTGCGTTTGCCCAGCGTCGCGCTGCGTTCAGCCGCCGGCACCACGAAGATGACCTGCTGCAGCATGTATTCGGTGGCGCTCGGTTTGGCGCCGCCTTTTTCGAGCATCTTCCTGACGAGATCCTGTTCGCTGACGGCGCCGGTGCCGTCGCCGGAACGGTAGCGCGCGCTCAAGGCCTGGTTCCAGGCCATCTGGGCGCGGATGAATTCCTTGAAGTGGCTCTTGGTGACGCCCGACTTCTCCATGACGCCGTCGAGCTGGCTGAGCTGCATCTTGTTGCTCGAGGCAAAGCGCTGATACGCGGCATCGACCTGGGCGTCGCTGATGCGGATACCAAGCCGCTTGGCCTCGGCCATACGCAGCGTCTGGTCGATCATTTCCTGGCCGGCATCGCCCTTCTTGCGCTGCAGCTTCAGGAAAGCGGCGCGATGGGCGATGTCGCCGGTGGTGACAGGAATGTCGTTGACGACGTATTTGATCTCGCTGGCGAAAGCTGGCGGCGCCATTACGGTGATCGACACGGACGTCGCCGCCACGAGCAACGCGAAACCTGCTGAAAAGAGGTATTTCCTCATCGTTGGCATCCCAATTCTATCCCGGTCCCGCCCAATTTGATCTTTCCAGGTGCGCGAAATCCGTGCCAGCCCTATGCGGCGAAACGATGTCGCCGATTGTTACTGGATCGTGTCGACGGCACTGGTCGACGAGCCGAAATCGCCGAGGGTGCGGAACGACAGATTGAAGCCGATGGTCTGCGACACCTCCCTGGTGTTCAGATCGCGCGACTGCGAGTAGGTCATCAAATAAGTGAAGCAGGAATCGTTGTAGGCGAAGCCGACGCCATCCTTGACCAGCAGGCTCTGCTGCAGGTCGTAGGTTCCTGTGCCGAAGACGCGCCAGTTTTCGGCCAGATGCGTGGATGCACCAAGCGTGACCTCGTGGCGGTCGGTGGTGAAGCCGTACAGCGGCTGGGCCTGGATGAAGGCGTATTTGGCGCTCAGCGACACAGGCAGGCCGGAATAGGCGGCCTTCACCTCGGCGCGGCGGATCTCGAAGCTCTGTTCGTCAAAACGGCCGCTGACCGAGGCCGCGAAGCCGTTGGGGCTGTTGATGCCGAACAGGCCGACATAGTCGGACTTGGTCGTGTCGAGGCCGGAGTTTGCGCCGACATTCACCAAATCCGGCGCGGCGAACGAGTTCTCGCCGCCAATCTGATAGGATTGGCCGAAAATGGCATTGGTGCCCCAGCCATTGTTGTAGGAGCCGGAATAGCGGAAGCCGACATTGGCGCGCGAACCGCCTTCGACGCGGTCGTAACCGGAGAACTTGTCGCGTTCGAACAAGGTGGTCGCGTCGAAGACCATGCTTTGGGCGTCTTCGTTGGGCACTGAGAGGCCGCCGACATATTGCTCGTTCGGACGCATGAAGACCTGTGCCATCGGTTCGATGACATGGCTGGACCCGCTGGCCATGGAAAACAGCACCGGCCAACGCATCTCAAGCCCGGCGGTTGCCATGTAACGGGCAAATGACGAGCGCATGTCGTCCTGCTCGCCCAAATGCGTCGCCATTCTGTCGATCGCGTCCAGCGAAGCCGACGACGCGTTGAGGTAGTCGACGTCGCCCTGCAGCGCGAGCAACGGCGTCAGCACCAGCCCGCCATCGGTGACGAAGCTCCGCTTCCACTCGGCCTCGGCGGTGAGACGGCCCGATTCGCCTTCGATGCCGCGGACGCGCTGCGTGGGAGTGAGGGCATTGTAGGGCTCGACGAAGGTCTCATCGACATCGTCGCGGCGGATGACACGCGCGTTGACATTGAGCGACAGCTGGCCGCCGGCCACCGACGCATCAGGAATATAGGCGTAGTCGAGCGACGGCAGCACCCAGGGCTGTTGTCCGCTTCGTGCAGAGGCGTTGTCGTCAGGTGTATCTTCCTGCACATCGAAATGCATGGCGCGCACGTCGAAATAGTTGCGGCCGTTGAGACCCGTCAAGTAGACCGACGACTGGTGGACGCTGCTATTGTACTTTTCGATGCCGTAGGTGTTCGAGAAATTCTTGTCGGTCTGCAGCAGCACGTCCCAGCCGAAGTTCCAGCGTGAGTTGATGGCGAACTGCCCCTGGGTACCCATCATGCCGCGGAATTTGTTGGGATCGCCGGCGCTGCCCGAATTGACGTTGTGGCCAGAGCTGGAGGGGAAGGCAGTGGTGTCGAGGAAAGCGTCGGGATTCTGCTGGTGTATCCCGGCGATCTTCAAGCTGTACTCGCCATTGTTGAAGCGCTGACGCCACTCGGCCTCACCGAGGAAACCCTGCTTGGTATAGCCGGTGCCGGTGACGGTCAGGTCGTAGGTCGGCGCCAATGCAAGATAATAGGGGACTTTCACGCCGACGCCGAGATCGCTCTTGTAGATGATGCTCGGGATCAGGAAGCCGCTCTTGCGCTTCACCGTCGGGTCGGCAATTTCGAATGCAGGCAGATAGGCAAGCGGAAAACCGAAGAACTCGAAATTCGCATTCTCGAAGCGAACCGTCTTCTTCTCGCCGTTCCAGATGATCTTCTTGGCCTTGACGCGCCAGGTCGGCGCTTTGTCCGGCTTATCCTCGCACGGCTCGCAGGCGGTGTAGACGCCATTGTGGAAGGTGGTCAGCACGCCGCCCATGCGTTCGGCGCTTTCGGCGGCGAAATAGGCCTTGTCGATGGTTTCGACCCGCAACGCGTTGACGAAGCCGTCGGCGAAGTCATCGGTGATGTCGATATGCTGCGAATTGATCTTGGTGCCGTCGCTGTTGATGACTTCGACGTTACCGCTTGCGACCATTCGCTTGGTGTTGCGGTTGTACTCGACCCGCTGGGCGACAAGGCGATTGCCACCATAGTCGATCTGCACGCCGCCAACGGCGGTCACGGTCTGATTGTCGTTGTTATAGACCAGCGTATCGGCCGCCAGCAGCATTTGCGAGCCGGATGGAACCGATGTCGCCATGTCGCCGACGTCCTGCGCAAGCGCCGGTGCCGGAACGGCGTAGGCAAGCACGCACGCCAAGGCGGTCGCCGCATAGAGGCGCGCCAAACCGGCCTGCCTGTTGCTGGGCAAAAACGCCTCCCTCACTAGCCGTCTTCCTTGTATAGCAGGAAAGTCACCCCGAAGAACATAGCCACCATGACCGGTACCCAGGCGGCTACGACAGTCGGCACGAATCCCGCCACGCCGAATGCCTTCACCAGAACCGAAACGACATAAAGCAGAAAGCCAGCGATGATGCCACCCAGAATCATCGTCGCCGACTGCCCCATCCTAGCAAATCGCATTGAAACCGTTGCCGCGATCAGCGTCATGGCGACGAGAAGGAACGGCAACGCCACGAGCGAATCAAACTGCATGGCAAAGGCATTTGCCTTGAGGCCGAAGGAGCGGGCAACCTCGATCTTTCCGGGCAGGTCGTAGAAGGGGATGGTTTCCGGGCGCGCCAGCCGCTCTTGCACGAATTCGGGCTTCAGATTGGTCGGTACGCGATCGGTTGCCGATGCCTGGATCGTGCCGTTCTGGAACGTCTTGACGTCCTGCAATTCCCAATAGCCGTCGCGCAGGAAGGCACGGGCAGCATCCTTGCGCTCGACGATGTTGCCTTGCGGGTCGAGAATGAAGAATACGACATCGGCCATTTCCAGGCCCTGGTTCAGGATGGCCCGCGCACCGATGATGGTGTCCCCCGAACTGGTTTTCTGCCGGATCCAGGGCGCGGCATCGGCCGAGACCTTGTTCGATTTGCCGGAACGCAGCTGGGTTTCGATCTGCTCGGACCAGGAGAATGCGTGCGCGGCGAGCGGATTGATGACGCCAACCGACAGGACGCCGAACAGCAAGGCTCCGATACAGCAGGGCAAGAGGAACTGCCAGGCGGAAACACCGGCGGAACGCGCGATGACCAGCTCGTAGCGCCGGTTCAGCGACACCAGCGTCGCCATCGCCGAGAAGAGACCGACGAACGGCACCGTCTGCAGCATGATCATCGGCATACGGAGGCCTGAAATGGCTACCGCCGTGCCGTAGGTGAAGCCGGGCAGGCCGGTGGTGCGGCCGGACAGCTCGGTGAAATCGATCAGGAACACCAGCGCCAGGAGGCCGATGAAGAACCAGATGGTGATCGTCACGTAGCGGAAGAAGAAATAGCGGCCCAGTGTCCAGCCCATCAGCCGACCCCTTGCCCTGATGTGCCGCGCCTGGACAAACGCAATTTGAAAGCATTCCAGCTGTCAGCGATGCGCGAGGCGAAGTTTGTCATCCAGTCCGCCCAGGTCACGGGCAGTTCCAGTGTCCGGTTCGAGACGATGAACCAGATCGCCACCGCGGAAGCCACGATCGGCACACCATAGACCATATAGGCATATTGCGGGATCTCATCCGCCTTGCTGGCGGCGAAAAAGCCCAGCCAACGCACGAACAGCGATATCGTGATCGCCGTGATCAGCGGATTGACGCGCGCCTCGCGGTGCGAGCGCGCATCCCCGGCGACCGCAAGCGCGATCAGCGCGAAAACCATGGAATAGGTCCATTCCGAGAACCGCTGGTTGACTTCGGCCCGGTATTCGTAGGGGCTCTGCTGATAATACTTGTCGTTGGCGCTCGGGTTGAGCAGGTACTGCGTCGTCTGGTCCTTGGGCAGGAGCGTCACCGCTGAAGCCGCCGCCATGAAGGCCGACATGTCGAAGGCATAGGAGGTGAAGCGGATGACGGAGAGATCGCCGGTCAGCGTTTTGCGATGGATGACGCCGTCATTCATCATCAGCACCTTTTCACCGCCGCGTTCGATGATGCTGCCGGTCTTGGCGTAGTAGACGAGGTTGACGCCTTCTTCGCGCGAATCGGCGACGAAAATGCCGCCCAGCCGATTGTTGGGAAGGCGCTCGCCGACCTGCAGGAACAACCCGTCGTCGATCTTGCGGAAGGTGCCTTCCTGGATGATCAGCGACAACAGATCCGCGCGTGACGACGCCACCAGGGCCCGGTTCTTCTGCCGTGCGTAAGGATCGATGCCGTTGTCGACGGCAAAGGAAAAAACGGCTGCGGCGAGCGCCAGCAACATGATCGGCCGCACGATCGTCCAGCGCGAGGCCCCCGCGGCGTTGACGACGGCAAGTTCGGAATCCGAATTCATGACGCTGAGTGTCTGAGCGACCGCCACCACCAGCGCAAAAGGCACCACGATCGGGATGATGGACGGAAGGATGAGGGCGGCGACTTCGAAGAAGGTCAGCGCCGACTGGCCGCTGTCGGTGACCAGATCGATCTTTGCCAGCACCTGCGTCGTCCATACGATCGCCAGCGTCCACACAAGAGCGGCCATGAAGACCACGAAAGCGCGGCGCATGATGTAGCGTTCAACGACCTTCATGAAGGCTTTTCTCGATTTTTTCGAACGGCATCATGCCGCCGAACAAGGTAGCTGTCCGGCAGCGCCTGCACAACTGGCTCATCAGATGGTCTATCCGGGTTCTGTCCCACATCACGCCCCCCGGCTGGGCGGAGTGTCGGCGGGAATGGATAAGAAAGGGCGAACATCGATGGTTAACAACAAGTTGCGGCAAAAAGCGGGGCCGTGCCGCGACGAATCGTCATCGATTCCATAGGTCATATGGGATGCCAAATCGGCAAAGTCTTGCCAAATGCCGGAAAACGACCAAATGTCGCGCATCGTTTCGAACCGCTTCCCCAAAAGTCGCGCATTCCCTGAAAGCAGGACATGATGAATCAAAGACCGTCGATCGCCTTCGCCAAATTTTCCGGGTCCCAGAGCGCGGTGAACAAGAAGGGCACGGTCTTCGTGCTCGCGGCGGATGAGGGCGGCCTGAGCGACGTCGCCAAGCCCAGTGATCCCGGCAAGACACTGGAGCGGGCTTTTCCCGTGGCTGAGTTCACCGGCAAGTTCGCCAGCACGGTGGAAGTTCTGGCCCCGCAGGGAGCGTCGCTCGACAGACTGGTGGCGATAGGCACCGGCAAGGTGTCGGGACTGGACGAATATGCGTGGTTGAAGCTTGGCGGCACCGTTGCCGCGTCGCTGCGCAAGGCGACCGAGGTAGCGGTAGTCCTCGATGTGGTCGGCGCCTCGCCGAGCGCGAAGGACGCGGCAAGCCTTGCCGCGGGCATTCTCCTGCGCAGCTATTCCTTCGACAAGTACAAGACCAGGAAGGACAAGGACGACGGCAAGGCAGAGCCGAAGAAGCCGGTCAAGGTGACCATCCATACCGCCGATCCGGCCGCTGCGAAGAAGGCCTTCGCCGATGCCGAGGCGGTGATCGACGGCGTCCTTCTGGCGCGCGACCTCGTCAACGAACCGGCAAACGTGCTTGGGCCGGTCGAGTTCGCTGCCCGCGCCAAGGAACTCGAGGCACTCGGCGTCAAGGTCGAGATATTGGCTGAGAAGGAAATGAAGAAGCTCGGCATGGGCTCGCTGCTCGGTGTCGCGCAAGGCTCGCCACGCGGCGCCCGCATGGCGATCATGCAGTGGAACGGCGGCAAGCCGAAGGACAGCCCGATCGCCTTCGTCGGCAAGGGCGTCACTTTCGACACCGGCGGCAATTCCATAAAGCCGGCCTCGGGCATGGAGGATATGAAGGGCGACATGGGCGGTGCCGCCGCCGTTACCGGCCTGATGCATGCGCTGGCGGCCCGCAAGGCGAAAGCCAATGTCGTCGGTATCATCGGACTGGTCGAAAATGCGGTCGACGGTCATGCCCAGCGTCCCGGTGATATCGTCACTTCGATGTCGGGTCAGACCATCGAGGTGCTCAATACCGACGCCGAGGGCCGCCTCGTGCTGGCCGATGCGTTGTGGTACTGCAACGACCGCTTCCAGCCGAAATTCATGGTCAATCTGGCGACGCTGACCGGCGCCATCATGGTGGCGCTCGGCCAACATTATGCCGGCCTGTTTTCCAACAATGACGAACTGGCCGAAAAATTGTCGGTGGCGGGGCAGGCGACTCAGGAACGGCTGTGGCGCATGCCGCTCGGCGCCGAATACGACAAGCTGATCGATTCCAAGAACGCCGACATGAAGAACATCGGCGGCCGTTTTGGCGGCGCCACCATCGCGGCGCAGTTTCTGCAGCGCTTCGTCAAGGACACGCCATGGGCTCATCTCGACATAGCCGGCACGGCGATGGGGGCGCCGTCGAACGAGATCAACCAGTCGTGGGGTTCCGGTTTCGGCGTCAGGCTGCTCGACCGGCTGGTGCGCGATAACTATGAGCAGTGAACGGGTTCAATCACTATAGGCTGAAGCGATGGCCGACGTTCTGTTCTACCACCTGACCGAATCGACGCTGGAGGATGCGCTGCCAGGCCTCCTGGAGCGCAGCGTCGACCGTGGCTGGCGCGCCGTGGTGCAGACAGGCACCGAGGAACGCCGCGATGCGCTCGACCAGCATCTTTGGACCTTCCGCGACGATTCGTTCCTGGCGCACGCAACCGATCGTGAAGCTCATCCCGGCGAACAGCCGATTCTGTTGACCACCGGCGACGGCAATCCCAACGACGCCAAGATAAGGTTCCTGGTCGACGGCGCGGTGCCGCCTGACCTTGGCGGCTACGAGCGCGCGGTGTTCCTGTTCGATGGCCACGATGCCGCCCAGCTCGAGGCGGCGCGAGGACACTGGAAGGTGATGAAGAGCGCTGGCCACGACGTCACCTACTGGCAACAGACGCCAGATCGCCGCTGGGAGCGCAAGGCGTAGACCAGCCGCTTGTGGCGGATGACTCGATCCTACAGTCTTGCCTTGATCCGGTTCTGTTTCCGGGTGACGTAGTCGCCGTGTTTCAATCTCTTGAAAACATACCAGTCGCCATCCGGAGCCTTGCGCTGGTAGATTACTTTGCCAGCCTGGCGGTGCTCGAAGCAGGTCATCGAGCCCTTCACGCCCCAGGAACCGTGCCATTGCGCACGCCAGCACAGCTTGCCGCCGCCGGGAATGAACCACATGCCGTCGCCATAGCCCGACTTGCCTTTGTCGTGGGTCCAGGACTCGAACTGTCTCTGCTTGACGGCAAAGAAGCCGGCGCCCTTCTTGCCCCACAACCACGAATGGTTCTGATAGATCTGGTAGACGCCTTCGTCAGGAACCGCTGTGGCCTCTTGAGCCTGCTCGGCGATTTTCATCGCCGTCTTGGCTGTCGCAGGAGCCTGGAAGGCAAGAACAAGAACGGAGCAGGCGAATGCCGCTCCAAGATAATTTCCCACTACCCGCTTCACGAAACTTCTCCACAGACTGATTTACGCCTCAATCCTCATCCCGAACCGCTGGTTCGGGATGGATCACGATCAAACAAGGAGATTGGAAGTCGATCCCGATCGCGTCGGGGTCGATCAGCACGATGCGTCTACGGCAGGACGTGCTGGGTCACCCTCCAGTCGGGCAGACCATAGCCACCCAGCCACGGCCACACTTCCTTCTGGTTGAAGTAGACAACCGAAGTCAGCGCCGGGAACTCCGCGTAGGATTTGCGGGAATCTTCCTGCCATTTCGAGACATAGTCCTGCTTCCCGACATAGCCGAGTTCCGCAACGACGATCGGCTTGTTGAACACTGCAACGCGGTCATAGCCGGGCTTCAGCAGCTCAGCGAAGGTGCGGTCGCGGCCGGTCTCGTCATCATCTTTTTTCTGCAGACCGAACACCGACAGGCCGATGACGTCGACATAGTCGTCGCCGGGGTAGTATTTTTCCAAACCCTCTTCGCCTTTGGGCGACCACATGTACTTGGCTGCGGGGGCAGCCTTGCGGCAGATGTCGACTTCGCGCTTGTAAGCGGAGATCCAGTCCTTGGGAGCCCAGTTGGCCCAGGTGAAGCGGCCGTTCTTGTCTTCCATTTCCTGCGCCCAGCGAATGGTCACCGGGCTCTTCATCTGTCCCACCAGGTCGCAGATCGCCTGCATGTTGGCGTCATATTTGCCGCTCAAAATGCCGTCGCGCAATTCGGGCGGGGTGATGCGCCAGTCCTTGGACCAGGTCCACGGCTCAACCGTGATCAGCAGCGAACGGCCGCGCTGCAGCGCATAGGCGTCAGCGAGTGGTAGCGTCGACAGGTCGACGTCTTCCCAGGGCAGGAACAGCTCTTCGATGCTGGCACTCTTGTCGGCGCTGAAGTCGCCGTAGGGATCGTAGGATCCGAACACCGAGGCGGCGCTGCTCGTCTGGACGGGGTCCGTCGCGGCTACTGAGCCAGCGCCTCCTGCCGTGGGGAACGCGGCGCTTCCGCCCAATGCCAGCGCGATTGCAAGTGCTTTTACTGTGGAGTGTTTCATGTCGATCTCCCATGGCCCCAACCTCTTGCGGAAGTTAAGGCTTCGCCCGTGCGCATCGATGCTTGATCGACACGATTACCCAAAACCGATCGGCTCTATTTGCAGAATCTGCGGGATTTCGGAGCGACCCGTTGGCGGATGTGCGAAACCTGACACAGAGCCACCCAAAAAATTATCTCTCAAGGCCCTATACAGGGGGCGCTCGAGAGAAAGTTCGCCGCGATACTCACAAATTCGCGTCAATATCCCGATATATCATCCCTGGCTAATTTAAGAGCCGGTCGCGACCAAGAGTCAAGTGCAATTAACGGTTGCTTAACCATATGCGCGCGACATGGTTAACGCTGCTCTCAAAGTTCGATCCTTGCCGGACAGCTTTGGCCGGCGAATTCTCCAGCGCTGAAAAATTTGCGGCTCATCGTTCACGTGCTGGTCGGTGGAAACTGTTCCACCGGACTATCCTTAACCAGTTCTGAAGAACCATAGTTAAGAAATAACTAATTTAGTTGACTCTAAGGATGCCTGAGCGGATTCTGCTGCTGGGTTAGGCTCATCGGCCGTCGTTTGGCTGATGCTCGGGTGGCGGCGTTAAGTGTATGAGTGTTTCCGCGGACGTGGGGATCATCGGCAGTAAGACCATGCCGAAACGGGGGCGTGGGGCAGCTCCGGGGAAGGCGGCGGAGAAGCCTCCTTTTCTGGTGCCCGTGCTGTCGGCCGCCCAGAAGCGGATCTGGAAGCTGGGACTTGCCTGCTGGTCGGTAACGTTCGGATTTTTCTGGTTCTGGTGGCTGCAGCCCGGGCACATCGAACACGTCATCCCATACATGCTGGCGACATTGACGCTCGTATGGCTGACATTCATGCCGATGTATTTTCTCTTGAACGTGCATGCGATGAAAAAGCCGTCCAGGCTTCACACGATCCCGAAGCATTCGCGTGTCGCGATGGTGGTGACCAAGGCTCCGTCAGAGCCGTTTTCCGTGGTTGCGCGAACCCTCGAGGCAATGCTGGCGCAGGACTGTCCGCATGATACCTGGCTGGCCGACGAGGACCCGTCCGAGGAAACGATTGCCTGGTGCGATGCCCATAACGTCATGATTTCGACGCGGCGCGGGCGGGAAGATTATCACCGCAAGGTGTGGCCCCGCCGGACGCGCTGCAAAGAGGGAAACCTGGCCTTCTTCTACGACCACTATGGTTATGAACGCTATCACTTCGTCGCTCAGATGGACGCGGACCACGTCCCGACACCAACCTATCTCAGGGAAATCCTGGTCGCCTTTGCCGACCCGGCGGTTGGCTATGTATCGGCGCCGAGCATATGCGACAACAATGCCGCTGAAAGCTGGTCGGCACGCGGCCGGCTGTTCCCGGAAGGGATGTTCCACGGACCTTTGCAGTCCGGCCACACGGGCGACGGAACGCCGCTCTGTATCGGCTCGCACTATGCCGTGAGAACCGCAGCGCTCAAGCAGGTCGGCGGCCTTGGCCCGGAACTGGCCGAAGATCACTCGACGTCCATGCTGTTCATTGCGGCTGGTTGGCGCGGTGTGCATGCCATAGACGCCATTGCCCATGGCGACGGCCCGCAAACCTTTGCCGATCTTGTCACGCAAGAGTTCCAGTGGTCGCGGAGCCTGATGACGATCATGCTCGAATACTCGCCCATATACCTTTCCAAGGTATCGCCACGGCTGAAATTCCAGTTCCTGTTTCGCCAGCTCTGGTATCCGCTTTTCGCCGTATTTTCGCTTCTCATGTACATCATGCCGGTATACGCGCTTCTTACGGGTCAGAATTTCGCCAATGTGACGTATATTGACTTCCTTCTATACTATGCGCCGAACTCGATTTCGCTGATTGTGCTGGTGATGCTGTTGAAGTCCTTCGGGCTGTCGCGCCCACTGACCGCCAAGACGATCAGTTGGGAGGGAATGTTGTTCTCATTCTTCGCTCGTTGGCCATGGGTGCTGGCGGGCACGCTGTCGTCGATCCGCGATTATCTGACCAAGTCGTTCGTCGATTTTCGCGTTACCCCCAAGGGCAGCGGCCCGAAAAACCTGCTGCCTGCCCGCGTTATTGTTCCCTATGTGGTGCTTGCAATGGGAGCTTCGCTGCCGGTCCTTCTTGTAGACCGCGCCTCGGACGCCACCGGCTTCTACTGGTTCGCTGCCTTCAATGCGTTCGTCTACGGATTGCTTGTGGTCGTGATCATCACCAGGCACCTCGTGGAGAACAAAATTTCGTTGCGTTGCAATGCCGCGAAACTCGCCTTGCAGGCCTCGCTCGCTGGCGTTGCGCTCTTCGTCCCGGGCGCCGCGTTCTGTGACCGCGGCCTGGAAGGCATATATGGGCTCCAGCAGGGGGCAGGCGGTATGCGCATCGTCAGCGTGGCCTACCCGGTTTCCGGAGCCGGGCGCGGCGGGAGCGGAACCCGCACATTCCATCTTGACCCCGCCTGGAATCCGCCACGCTGACGCCGACAGGCGTCCGTGCGCAAACAACTCCCCTGAACCGCATTTGCCTTGATAGCCGGCCGGCAAGCTGTAGCAGGGCCAGGCACGATCCCAAAAGGTCAAATTTTAATAATATCCGGTCGAGTGCCGAAAGACCGCGCTCATCATATCGTTTGCATGATATTTAATAAGTCTCCCCTAATATACAGCCCATGATGTGAGTGGCGATGGGTCACTCGCGTGGTGCGGAAAGCAAATAAGAGCAATATATCTCCGCGCTCCAGCGACTTGTATTTCATGGCAGGGGATAGCGATGAACAAAATAATGGAAAGAGGGGCAAGGCTCGGCAAGAAACATGCCTGTGCATTTGCCGCGGTTGCATTGATCTCGATGATGTCCGGTTGCCAAAGCATGGATGCCACCAAGACGAGCTCGATCGGCACCAAGCCCGTGGTTCATTCGCTCGGCCAGAGGGTGCACTACGCCAAGGACAAGCGGCTGCATCTGATCAACCGCAAACCGCTCACCAAGATGACCAACGTGACGCGTACGAGGGAGGAGGCCTATGCGGCCTTCGTGCGGCCGCAGCGGGTCGGCAGGCCGGCGACGGTGAAGGTCTCCTACAGTCTGGGCAATGGCGGCCCGCTCCTGGGTCATTCGCCCTGGATATGTGGTCCGAGCGGTTTCGGCCAGCGCGCCAGCTGCCGTTCGCGTTACTAAGCCATCAGACCTGAAGCGCGGCCGATTTGACCGCTGCCGGGTCTTTGCCGGGGGGGGCGCGAGTGGAGGGCGAGAGGTTTGCGCAGACGTTGCGCTTTGCCTCTTGCCCTCCGACCGCCATGCGTTCGTTAGGCGCGGACCTCCGTGGCATTCCGATCAGGTCACGATGCTCGGCCCGGGGCGTGCCAGCCGTCATTGTCGCCGGCCGGCGGCCGTGGCCGCGCGACATAGGCCGATGCTCCGTTCGCCTCGTGATAGACGCGTGCCAGCATTTCCGCCAGCACGCCCGACGTCACCATCTGCACCCCGGCGATGAGCAGGAAGAAGCCGGTGAACAGCATCGGGCGTGTTCCGATGTCTTCGGCGAAAAACAGCTTCAGGCAAAGCAGGTAGGCAAGGATCAGCGAACCCAGCGCGCCAAGCACGATGCCGATGCCGCCGAAGAAATGTCCCGGCCGTGTGCGATAGCGCATGAAGAAGTACATGAACACCAGATCGAGCACGACCCTGAAGGTGCGCGAAATGCCGTATTTGGACTGGCCGTGGATGCGGGCGTGGTGCGTCACCACCTCCTGCGCGATGCGTCTGGGGGTCGTCACCGTGGCCAGCCATGCCGGGATGAAGCGGTGCATCTCGCCATAGAGCTTGACGCTGCGGATGACGTTGCCGCGATAGACCTTAAGGCTGCAGCCATAATCCTTGAGGCGCACCCCGGTGACGCGCGCGATCAGCGCGTTGGCGATGCGCGAGGGCAGCCTGCGCATGAAAAACCCTTCCTGCCGGTCCTTGCGCCAGCCGACCACCAGGTCGAGATCCTCGCTCAGCAGGCGGTAGACCATACGCGGAATGTCGTAGGGATCATTTTGCAGGTCGCCATCGATCGTGGCGATGACGTCGCCGCGCGCCGCGTCGATGCCGGCCTGCATCGCGGCGGTCTGCTTGTAGTTGCGCACGAGCTCGACCGCATGCACATGCGAGCCGTAATGCGCTGCAAGGCGCCTGATCTCGCTCACCGTCGCGTCGGTGCTGCCGTCATCGACCAGCACGACCTCCCAGGGCTGGTCGTAGCGTTCCATCGCCTGGTGGATCCGTGCCAGCAGCGGCTCGACGTTTTCGGCCTCGTTGTACATGGGGACGACGATGGACAGCGTATGGTTCGGCATTACCGCGCCGTCAGGCAGTCCCGAAGCAGGGATGGGCAATATGTTCATTGGGATGGCTTCCTTGCAGGTCCGACAGCCGGATTTCCCGGCAGCGTCGATTTCGAGGGAAACAGCCAGGCGATCGCACCCGTGGCGATTGCCGAGCAGAAGATGAACAGGTGCAGCGCCAGCGCCGCCTGCAAGCCATTCTTCATCGTGATTCCGGAGGTGAGCAGCGCCGCTGCTGCTCCCGCTTCATAGGTGCCGAAGCCGGCGACGCCTTGCACCGGCAGTATGGCGGCTCCTTCGGCCCCAACGACGCCTGGAAAGGCGGTCGAAAAGGATGTCCCCAGCAGCATTGCCAACAACCATCCCTGCACAGCGAGCTTCAGGGACCAGTTCGCGATCGTCCACCACCAGCCATAGCGCGAGCGCCCGGTTGCTTCGGTGAACACATCTCGGAGCTTGCCGAGCTTCGCCACGATCTTGCCGCGGCCGGCCCAGTCATGCGGCGCACGCGCCCAGCGCGGCAGGTACCAGGCGGCGACGATCAAGACGGCCCCGCCCGCAATCCTAATCGCCAGATGCAGGCCCGGCCACACCACCAGGGCCAGCACGCCGACGACGAAGGCGTCCTGCAGCCTGAACCACAGCAGTGAGGCGCTGGCGCGCATGATCGGTATGCCGAAGACCTGGCGCAGGAGCAGGGGAAAGGCCGTCTCGCCGCCGCGAAAGGGCACGACATTGATCATCGCATTGTGGATCAGAATGACGCGCAGGCAGGCGCCGAAGCGGCCATGCACCTCGTCGCGGAACTCGTCGCAGACGCGCAGCGCACGCAAGACATAGGTGACGAAGAACGCGATCGTCGCCACGGCGAAGGTGCCGGGCGTGATGCGGGCAAAGGCGTCGCCGACCATGCGCCAGCGCGAGTCGCTGGCGAGCCAGGCCAGCAGGGCCAGCGTCACAATGATCGAAATCGCTCGTTTCAACAATTCCTCCGGTCACAACCGTCGAATTCCGCCAGCCATAGAGATATTTGAGCTTGCTGGCCGGCTTGTCTCGCTTAGCTTGCTGCGTTGGGCAGGCGAGGGCGGGTCGGCAAGGTCGCTGACCGTCGCCGGATTTCCAACGTTTGCCTGATCCCCAGCCCATAAGCCCAACGGCCTGACCAGATCAAGGCCGGCTGATTTCATAAATCAGGAGGTTGTCCGAATCCAGCCGCTTGGTCCCGATCTTGTTGAGATAGTCGATCACCCCGTCATGATGCTCGATGAACGGCCGTTTCTGACTGTCTTCGGCATCCTTTGCCACGCCGAACCAATCCGCGCCTTGCGTGCGAAGTTCCTCAAGCTGTGCTATCGCGATGGCATCGTCCTCGACGAACCTGGACCACTCCACGTCGCCGCCACCAGGCGGAAACACCCACCCGCGCGCCCTGCTGTAATAGACTGCGACAGGATCTCCCACCTCCGGAGCGATGGCCACGACAAGATCGCCAGGTTGGGCCCTGCGCGCCAACTCGTCGCCAAGCAACTTTCCATTCATGGCGAAGGGCGCCTTCATGGTCCGGACGAGGGGAAAAGTCGACCAGACAAGCATAGCGGCCGCGATGCAAATCGACCGCAGAATTACCCCAGGAGACGGAACGGTTTTGGCTCCAAGCGTCGCCAGGACGACCGCGCCACGGCCGCAAAACATCGCAAATGGCACATGGAATATATGATAGTTCCATGGATTGGTCGTGATCTCACGTGCCGCAGCGAGATAAACAACAGAGGCCGCTGCAAGCCATATGAAAGGTATGGCCGAAAGAGCGCGTTCTTTCGATTCCGCGACTGGCTGGGGCGGCATCCAGAATCCGACCGCCATCAAAATCATGAACGGATAGCCATAAAACCACCAGACCGACGTGTTCCAAACAGATTTGAAATAGAAATCGTTGTTGAAAAACGTCCAGAATCCAGAATCCCAGATGTATCCGCTGCCCGCGACATGAAAGGGCGGATAGGTTCGCCCGAGATAAATGGCCCAGCTGTAGTAGGCGCCGATGACGAACAGGCTGACCAGTCCGCTTATGAATACTTTGGCCGCATGCTTTCGCCGATTTTGCAAAAGCCAGCAAACCATCAGATAGAATATGACGCCTCCAGCAGCCAAACCCGGTGGTTTTGCAAGCACACCGAGGGAAAAGCTGGCTGTGGCGAAGGGGAGCAGCCACGCGCTGCCTCCCGTCCAGTATTTCGTGAAAAGCCAGACGCCCAAGGTTACCAGAGCCAGCATCGAGGGGTCGGGAAGGAACGAGCTGTCGATCATGATCGCCGCCGGCATCAGCGCATAGGCAAGTGCCGCGGCGTGGGCGTGCGTCTCGCCCCAGCATAGCGCCGTTAGTCTGTGCAGTGAAAACACCGTCACCAAGCCGAAAAGGGCCGCAATCATGCGGCCGAACCAGTCGTGCCAGCCAAAGAGTTGGTAGAGTATGGCGGTCAGATAGCTGACGATCTGGAACTCGCGGCCCTGATAGCTTGGCCCGGGCCCGGTCCAGCTGACCTCGGGGAAGAAGATGTTCCAGCTGCGCTGCTGGAAATTGTCGGCCATCATCGCGGTACTTGTTTCGCGCCAGCTGAAGGCATCGACCAGCGGCAAGGTTATGTTGTGGAACCTGAACAGGATCGCAATGAACAGTATCCCCAGCAAGATCGCCATGTTGGGGCTCACGGTGTTGCGAGCAGTCGTTTCCCGGACGGTCGACTGCTGCCGGTATTGCTGACCTTCGGCCTGGTTCAATTCCGGGTCGCCCGCCATTTGAAACCGCGTCCTCCCTCACGTCTGCGGATGTTGCTTTTGAGTGCGATTGTCAGAGTTGGGCAGAGCATATGACACATTTCTTAATTTTGACGACAGCGGGATGCGCACATCTGGAACGGTTGTTGTCCGTCCGCTCGCAAAGGTTGACATCACCGTTCTCGCGACTGTTAAATAGTTCATACGGCTGTCAGAGCGATGATAGTGCTACCTTGGGCAAAACGGGCATGCGAACGCCAATTGTACTGACAGCTCTGACCGGATTGCCACCGCATGGTGTCGACGGTCGACGCAAACATTGTGGGTTCGCAACTTGTATGCAACTCATGTTTCTCCTGGCCCTCTGCGGCCAGACGGCGCTTTCGGGAACGGCGCATGCGGCTGCCGCCAAAGACGGCAGACCAGCGGGAATGGTCATCGCACCGGCTCCAACTGCCTACGAGCTGCAGCTTCTTTATGCCGACCGCACATGGATATGGAAAAACGGCGCGGCCTTTTTCGCGCAGGGCAATCGACGTCTCCAGGCCTGGACGTCCGGGCAGGACACCGCGTCTGTCGCGGAGGGCAGATGGCTGGTGACCAAGGACGGCAAGATGTGCATGGAGCTCGCCTGGCGATCGAAGGGCTACACCGGCGAGCAGCACCGCACCTGCTACAGCCACCGCATTCAGGGCCGGAATATCGAGCAACGCAAGGATCCGGACGGGGAATGGTACGGTTTCAAGCGATCTCCCGAGGATCCTTCCGACGAATACAAGAAATTCGAAGCAGGCGACACCAAGGGCGCGCAGTTCGAAGTGACCCGCAAGCTGGTCGATGCCAAAAAGTAGGCCGCTTCCGGCCGCGCTGAGATGGCTTGGCTGTTCTCCCCGTGCGCCTGTTGTGGAACCCGCGAATCGCTTATGGTTGAGTGGCTCGGCAGGCGCGATCGGCGCGCCGATCGCATTTAGTCGCATTCAACTGCATCGCCCGGACGACAAGACGATGGCCTGCCATACGGTTTTGATGAAATTTAATAATTAGTGATATCTAATATAACGTGTGATGTGCGAGTGGTCACTCATGCGGCGTGGAAGCGGCCCAAGTATAGTATGTCGCAATGCGCCCCTGGCTTATACTTGATAGCAAGGGACAGAGGATGAGAAATTCCGCGAGCGTATTTCGCTCAAGCAAGAATGTCGTGTCTATTGCCGCGGCTGTGGCGCTGAGCTCTATGGTTGCAGGTTGTCAAGGTATGGACGCAACTGAAACCGGTTCGGTCCTTATCAGGCCCATCGTCCACCCGGTCCGCAGTCAGCCCGCGGTCCAGCCCGTGCAGGCCAGATTTCTCGTGCGCTCGCTCCGGGCCGACCTTCCGATCCAGATGACAAGCACAATAGGGACCGAAAGTGCCTACGCCTTTGCACCGCCGCAACGGATCAAAGCCAGCACGCCGGCGCCGGTGAACATCTCGTTCAATCCGGGCGATGGCAGCACGTTCTCGGGCGGCTCGCCTTATATCTGCAGCCCTAGCGGATTTGGCCAGCGCGCGAGCTGTCACCCCCGCTATCTCTGACCCGTCGGGCGACGACCGGCGCTGCCGCCCTCACTGGCGGCAGTTTCATGGGCCTGGTCTTCAGTCCGAAAAAGGGAGCGGCCGTCCTGACAATCGTATCGATGTCTGAAAGCTCCGGCACAAAGCCAAGATGTTCGCGTGCGCTTCCCGGATCGGCGTAGAGCTCCGCCGGATCTCCGGGGCGTCGGCTCCTGAACACTGCCGGAACCGGCCTCGACGTCATTCGGCCGACCGCCTTGACAATCTCCTTGATGGAGACGCCCCGCCCTGTGCCGAGATTGACCGCAAGGCTTCGCCCGCCACCCTCGAGATGCATGAGCGCTTTCAGGTGGGCGCGGGCCAGATCGGTGACGTGGATATAATCCCTTACGCAAGTGCCGTCCGACGTGTCGTAGTCGGTGCCGAAAACCTCGATCGCGTCGATGATGCCCGATGCGGCCATGAGCACTCTGGGAACCAGATGGGTTTCCGGCGAATGCCACTCACCGAGCTCGCCATCGGGATCGGCGCCACAAGCGTTGAAATAGCGCAGGATCGCAAATTTCATTCCGTATGCGGACGCATAGTCGCCGATGATCTGTTCGCCGATCAGCTTGGTGCGCCGCCCATAGGGGCTGATCGGATTTTGCGAGGAGGTCTCGCGAACCGGCAACGCCTCCGGCACGCCGTAGGTCGCACAGCTGCTGGAGAAGATGATGTTTTCGATCGAACTCGCGCGTGCGGCATCGAGCACCGCGATGGTGCCTGTCACATTGGTCGAATAATATTCGGCCGGCTCGCGAACGGACTCTCCGACATAGGCCAGCGCAGCAAAATGGATCACGGCCGTCGGCCGGTGCGTTTCCATCGCCCGCCGCAGTGCATCCCGATCCCGGATATCGCCGACGACAAGCGGCCCCCAGGCGACGGATCTCTCATTGCCGCGGCTCAGATTGTCGAAAACCACCGGCATGTAGCCGGCGGCGGCCAACTGCTTGCAGGTGTGGCTGCCGATGAAGCCGGCTCCACCCGTCACCAGGACCGCCGGCCGGCTCATGAAGCAGCAGCTCCTCTGGCGGTGTGACTTCCGTAGAGCAGGGTATCAAAATACTCGACGGTACGCGCGAGCCCCTGGCTCAAGCTGATTTTCGGCTCCCAGCCGAGATTGGCCCTGGCAAAGGAGATGTCCGGCTTGCGTTGCCTGGGATCGTCGACGGGCAGCGGCCGATGCACGATCTTCGATCGGGCGTTGGTGTAATCGACGACCAGCGTCGCCAGTTCCATGATGGTGAATTCGGCAGGGTTGCCGAGATTGACCGGGTGGGCGGGCGCGTTCGGCGCATTCATCAGCCGGATAAAGCCCTCGATCAGGTCGTCGGCATAGCAGAAGGAGCGCGTCTGCTGGCCGCTGCCATAGACGGTCAGGTCCTCGCCGCGCAGCGCCTGGACGATGAAGTTCGAAACCACACGTCCATCGTCGGGCTGCATGCGGCGACCGTAGGTGTTGAAAATGCGGGCGACACGAATATCGAGACCATAGGTTCTCGAATAATCGAAGAACAGGGTTTCGGCCGAGCGCTTGCCTTCATCGTAGCAGGAGCGCGGCCCGTGCGTGTTGACGTTGCCGAAGTAGCTCTCGGGCTGTGGATGCACGAAGGGATCGCCATAGACTTCGGACGTCGAGGCCTGGAATATCTTGGCCTTGTTCTGTCGCGCGAGTTCCAGAAGGTTCAGCGAGCCAAGCACGCTTGTCTTGAAGGTGTGGATCGGATCTGCCTGGTAGTGCGGCGGAGAGGCTGGGCAGGCGAGATTGTAGATCTCGTCGCACTGAAGGTCCGAAGGCAGTGCATCGACGATGTCGTGCTCGATGCAGCTGAAGCTCGGATTGCGCTGAAGGGCATTGAGATTGTATCTTTTGCCGGTGTGGAAATTGTCCAGCGCGACAACGTCGTATCCGTCCCGCAAAAGACGTTCGCACAGATGCGAACCTAAAAATCCCGCTCCTCCGGCGACAAGGGCGCGTCGTCGGCTTTGGCTGGCGTCCTTTTGGCTGCCGGATTCCAGTTTCAGAACCTTGACAAGCTTAGTCATGCTTTCCTCATACGCACCGAACACGCTACCGCCGGGCCGGGACAAAGCATCGCCCGGCCACGTTCCTGAGAACGTGGCAAACCTCCGCATCTGCGGAACCGCCATCACTGATGTGCGTCAATTGTTCTTGGCTTTCGCGAAGCTGGTGCGACTACACAACCTCCGTGCTGCCGCTCAGCATTCTCCGCGCCCCGAAATCGCGATCACACGCCCGGTGTCACCATCGATTGCTCGCCCAAATTGCACATCCCAACGCATCGAAAATATACCTGTGGAAATTATAGTCAACTAAATTAGCAATTCCTTAACCAAATGCGCTCGCGAATGGTTAATCATGAAAGCGGCTACGGCCTCTCGGACCGAAGCATGGCGCACAAGGCAAATCCTGTTTATGAATCAGCATATTGGCTCGATCGACGTCAATATGTTGCCGGACGCGGCAAGCTGTCCCTTGAGGTAGAATCAAAACCTGACAGCAAGAACGGCCAAGAATGAGCCGACAGCAATATTCAGCGCGGCGCGCGAAATACACGGCTTAATTTTTGAGCGCATAGGTAGAACGTTATCGGCATTGTTGCGCAGCCACGCCGCCAAGCTGGTTGCGCTCGCACCCCGCACGGTCCACCTCCAGGGTGGCTGCCGCAACTGGCCATCGCCTTTTGGCCGTCGGGGCGCTATTGGCAAGGTTACGATACGCCATGGTGATGTGAATGCGCTTTCTGTTTGTCCTGATCCTGCTTGTCGGCGCCGGCGTCGGTGTCATCTATCCCTGGGCGATGAGCAATTTCTCCGGGCACGAGATCGGCACCTGGCGGGTCTATGAGCAAGGCCGTTTCAAGCCGCTGACGGTGCCGCTCTCCGGCCGCGATGCGCCGGTGCGGGTGCTGGTCGACCTGACCGCAAGAGCCGAGCGCATCGTCTCGCAGCAGCGCACCGTGCTGACGCTGACCGCCGCCAGCAATGGCCGCACGGTGCTCGCCTCGACGCTGCAGTTCAACCATTCCGACAATCCTCGCCAGGCCAGCCCGCAACTGCCCGACAAGATCTTTCGCGACGAGGCCGGCGTCATCGCGACCGTCAGCCCGGGTCCCTACGTCTTCACCGTCGGACCGGGTGATGCCGACGACATACCGATGCGGGCTGTCGATCTCATCCTGCGCTCCGGCGCAGGCGAGATCGACAGCCGTGCACGGCCGGTCGGCTTCGCGCTGATGGCGATCGGCCTGATCGGATTTTTGCTGACCTTGCGCACTCGAGGCGGTCGGCCGGAAAATCCGAACTCTCAGCCGCCACCGCCGCGCTGGGGCAGGGGCTGATGCATGTCGCCCAAAAGTGTGCAGCGGTTTTGGGACAACGACATGCATAACGGCACAAAACGATGAACTACCGCCACGCCTACCATGCCGGGAATTTCGCCGACGTCGTCAAGCATGTCGTGCTGACGCGCTTGCTCGAGTATCTGAAGCAGAAGGACAAGGCGTTTCGGGTCGTCGACACCCATGCCGGCATTGGCCGCTACGATCTGTCGTCGGCCGAAGCGCAGAAGACGGGTGAGTGGCAAGGCGGCATCGGCAGGCTGATCGATGCCCCGTTTGCCGCGCCGGTGGCAGCACTGCTCGCGCCTTATCTGGAGACAATACGGTCGCTCAACCCTGAGGGTGGCATCCAGAAATACCCGGGCTCGCCGTTGATTGCGCGCCATCTCATGCGCAAGCAGGACAGGCTGACCGCGATCGAGCTGCACCCCAAGGATGCCGCGAGGCTGAGGACGTTCTTTGCCGGCGATTTCCAGGCCCGGATCATCGAACTCGATGGCTGGCTCGCGCTCGGCGCCCATCTGCCGCCGAAGGAGAAGCGCGGCCTTGTTCTCATCGATCCGCCATTCGAGGAAGCGGGTGAGTTCGATCGCCTCGTCGACGGGCTCATAAGGGCGCACAAGCGCTGGCCAGGCGGCATCTACGCGCTCTGGTATCCGATCAAGGACCGCAAGGCGATCATCGCTTTCCGCAAGGCGCTGAAGCAATCGGGCATCCCGAAGCTGCTCGACATCGAATTCGAGATCAGGCCGGCCTCTTTGGAACCCAGCCTCGACGGCAGCGGTCTGCTGGTGGTCAATCCGCCGTTCACGCTGGAGGGCGAGCTGCGGACGCTGCTGCCGGCCCTGCACAGGCTGCTTGCGGTGGGGCGGCCGGCACACTGGTCGTTGGAATGGCTGGCCGGCGAGCAGGCTTGAGGCGGGCTCATTGACGACCCGGGACCCGCGCTCTTTTGGATCCGGGCATGAACGTGCCAGAGCCATTCCGGTGCCGTGTAAATTCGGCTTTGGTCAAAAAGCAGTTTCAAACTGGGAAACCATTGTCAACGCAACCGCTTGACCGCCGCCGAGCGAATCCGCACAGTGCGCACAATCGACCTTGAGAGGCTGCCATGACTCGCTTCGCCAAATCCGCTCTTGCCGCCCTGATTTCGCTCTGCACCCCGCTTGCCGCGCCTCTCGGTATCACCCAGACCGTGCAGGCCGCCGATCTTACGGTCTATTCCGATGAAGACAGCGGGGTCTGCGGTCAGCCTTGGGTACTGAACAAGATCACCAGCCGCTTTTCCTATCAGGTGCATCACGTGCCACATCTGCCGGATGTGCAGATCACCGATTTCCGGCGCATTCACCAGCATCGCTATCTGGCGGCCGACGATACCTGGCCGATCGGTCGCCGTTATTGCGGGGCCACCGTCAGCCTGTCCGACGGCCGCGATCGCACCATCTGGTACCTGATCGAGGAAGGCCAGGGCTTTGCCTCGATCGGCGACAATGTCGAATTCTGCGTCTCGGGCTTCGACCGCTGGATGGTCTACAACGGCCGCTGCCGCATTCTGCGCTAAACCCGGTTTCCCCTTCCAATCTCTTTCGCGCCTGTGGCTTGATCGGCTGCAGGCGTTTTTCGTGCTGCGTTGACAGCTGGCGCGATCCGTCGCATAGATATGAGACAGACCTGTCTCATCACTCGGTATGCGCCGTGACACCATCGCCCGTTTCCGATAAGCGCCAGCACGTCGTTGAAACGGCCTACGTGCTGTTCAAGCGCGCCGGTTTCCATGCGACGGGTATCGACCGGATCATCGCCGAAGCCGATGTGGCCAAGATGACGATGTATCGCCACTTCCCCAGCAAGGACGAATTGATCGTCGAGGTGCTCGACTATCGCGCTATGCGTTTCGACCGCCAGCTCGACCGGCTCGCCCAGGAGGGCATTCCGCCGGAACAGAAAATCGGAAGGATCTTTGACTGGCATGCACGCTGGTTCCGCAGCGCCGATTTCCATGGCTGTCTGTTCGCTCATGCATTGGCCGAGTTCGGCGATCCCGGGCATCCGGTTTTCAAGGCCGTTGTCAGGCAGAAGAACGGCCTCAAGCGGCGCATGCGGTCTATCCTCGAAGAGATGATGCCGCGCGGCCGCGCCGAAAGCGTGGCGGCGACACTGCTTATGCTGATCGAAGGTGCGACCTTGCTGGCGCAGATGGGGCCGGCCGACGCCGCCATTCGCGACGCCCGCAAGGCGGCCATGGGCATCGTCGCTGCTTCGCGTAAGTCCCAATGAGCCCGCTGGTCATCGGGCTCGCATTGTTTGCGGCGATCCTGCACGCAACCTGGAACGCGTTCCTGCGCACGGGGGCCGACAGGTTGTGGACCGTCACCGTCATGAGCTTTTCCAGTACGGCGCTCGCCATCCCCTTAGCCTTCTTCCACGCCCTTCCGGCCGCGCCGGCCTGGTCCTACATTGTGCTCTCGGCCTGCCTGCAGGTTGGCTACAGTTTGTTTCTGGTGGCCGCCTACAGATATGGCGAGCTGGGACAGGTCTATCCGATCGTTCGCGGCAGCGTGCCGCTGCTCGTCACGCTCGGCGGGTTCTTCCTGGCCAACCAGCAGCTCACTCTGCCGCAGACCATCGGTGTCGCGCTGGTCGCGGGCGGCATCATGGGCCTTTCTCTCGGAAGGGGCAGGGCCGCCACGACATCGATACTCTATGCGCTGGCAACGGGAGCGATCATCGCCGCTTATGCGACGGTCGATGCGCTCGGCGTTCGGGCGGCGGGAAACGCCGGCGCCTATACCGCATGGGTGCTGCTGATCTACGGCGCGTTGCTGCCGGCGGCCTTCGTCGCCTGCCGTGGCCGGCTCACAGTCGACCTGGGTGCGCCGGAAACCTGGAAGGCGCTGGGCGGCGGCCTGTTTGCACTTCTGGCCTACGGTGTCGTGGTCGCGGCCTTCGCGCTCGGACCGGCCGGTCCGATCACCGCGATCCGCGAAACCAGCGTCGTCTTCGCGGCCTTCATCGGACGTCTGTTCCTCGGCGAGGTGCTGACGCCGCGGCGGGTCGGCGCCTGCGCCATCGTCGCGCTCGGCGCCATCTGCCTCGGCTATCAGCCGTGACGGAAATGCGCATCGCGCAGTTTCTCGATTTTCCTGATGGCGCCGACAGGTAAACCGGCTAGTCTGGACTCCCGAGAGCGGCATTACCCTCGGGAGTTTTCATGGATCTCGCGACCTCGCTTGCCTTTGCGGCCGCCTTCTTCGTGTTCGCTGCCAGCCCGGGTCCGGACAACATGACGATCGTCGCGCGCACAATCTCCAATGGCGCCGCGTCGGGCATCGCCTACGGTGCCGGCACCGTGGTCGGCATCCTCATCTTCCTGATCCTCGCCGCCTTCGGCCTGTCGATCGTCGCCGCCAAGATGGCGATCGTCATGACGGTGCTTCGCTATGGTGGAGCGGCCTATCTGGTCTGGACGGGCATCAGGCTGTGGATGGCGGCGCCCGTCATTCCCGAACTGCAGCCCATCTCAGGACGGCGAGGGCTGTTGATGATTTTTGCCACCGGCATCGCGCTCAATCTTGGCAATCCGAAAATGCCGTTGTTCTACATTGCGCTGTTGCCTAGCGTCGTCGGCGCATCGCTCGACGCAGGTCATCTCGGTGTGCTGATGATGGTGATCGTGGCCGTCGAGGTCGTGGTGATCGGCGGTCATGTCGTCCTCGCCGGTCGCGCCCGCAGCCTGTTGCGCACACCAAGGATCGTACGCCGGGTGAACCGCGCGGCGGGCGGTGTGATGATCGGCGCCGGCGTTGCCGTTGTTGCCGCGCGCTGAGCGGATTGCCCAGTCATCACGCTATTTCCTGCGCGCCGCCGCCTCGGCCTGATCGAGGATCTTGCGCAGGAATGCGGCATGGCCGCGGAACGCGCGCCGTCCGCTCGTCGTCGCCCTGACGCGCGTCTGCGGCCGGCGGCCGACGAACAGCTTTTCGATGTCGACATAACCAGCCCTGGCCAGCGTATCGAGATGCGCACCGAGATTGCCGTCGGTGACGTCCACGATGGCTTTCAGCCCGGTGAAATCCAGCGTTTGCCGCCTTTCCAGCATGCTCAGCGCCGCCATGATCCTGAGCCGAGTGCTCTGGTGGATGATTTCGTCGGCACTCATCGATTGGCTCCGGCGCAGCCAAGCCGGAGGCCGCCGACAACCATGCTGCCGCCGTGGCGGACCGTCTTGGCAATCTCGAACGGCGACAGCGCCGCTTGCTCCTGTGCGATCGACATTGAAATGCTCCAGCATGCTGTACAGAATACTCTGCCATGTAGAGTTATCTGTCAATTCACGAGCAGGCCGATCTGCGTTCGTGCTTGACAAGACGATGCACCGATCGGCTGTCGCATTGCAGTATAGATCGTCCGCCTGCACGAGATGATCGCACCGATGAGGCAGCGGTCATGATATCGGCGGCCGACGATCGACACGCAAAGCTGCTCGCTGATCTTCGGAGCTTCACGAGAGGAGCGCTTCCGCGGACTGTGGAGAATGTCGGCGACACATTCTAGCCAATGGTCGAAGATCAGAAGTGAATTTCTGCGACGATCAGCACGATCATGTGCCGATCGTAACCGAAATTTAAGCTGCGAAAATCAGTCTATTGCTTCGCTGGCTAGCAAGCCGCGAGTCAGATATGCATGAGCGCGCCGGGTCATTACGGCCGTCGGCACAAAGGAAGGGGCATCGCATGGCTAAGCAGTCATCCAAAGCGCCGGCGTCCAAGGCACCGGCAAAGAAAGCACCCGCAAAAGCAGCGACGGCAAAGGTCGCAGCTGCAGTGAAGAAAGCAGCACCCGCTGCCAAGCCGAAGGCCGCGGCGGCCAAGGCAAAAGCAGCACCGGCCAAGAAGCCGGCAGCGAAAGCTGCGGCGAAACCGGCAGTGAAGAAGGCGGCACCCGCCAAGGCAGCGGCAAAGCCGGCTGCCAAGGCGGCACCGGCCAAGAAGCCTGCAGCGAAAGCCGCGGCGAAACCCGCAGCGAAGAAGGCAGCACCTGCCAAGAAACCGGCTGCCAAGGCTGCACCAGCCAAGAAGCCGGCTGCCAAGGCTGCTCCGGCAAAGAAGGCTGCGGCAGCGAAATCTTCAGCGCCGGTGAAGAAAGCGGCACCTGCGGCCAAGCCGAAGGCAGCGCCGGCGAAGGCCGGCAAGAAGTAGTCGCGCTTCCCTCGCCGGGGGCGGTGCCGAAACAGTCAAGGGCGGGTGCCTCACAGGGCGCCCCGCTCGTTGTTTGGGCAGTCGGAAGGCGAGAACAGAGGCGGACGGAGGATATCTTTTCGCAGCTCCCAGGACTTCGCCAT